>JAEPLS010000001.1:900000-1017773 GCA_017644325.1 Prochlorococcus marinus CUG1438
TTTTCTTTTTGCAGCATATTTCTGTACTAGCTTTTTGCGTTTGACTTCTCTCGCAATCATGGACTTTTTCGCCATCTATCTATAAAAAATTTAAAATAATCTCTATATCTTAACATCTAAGTAAACAATTTTTATATTTTTTATTGGTTAAATAATCTTTGTACTATTAAAAGTTGACTAGTATCTCTAATAATGAGTAGCACACTTAATCCTACCAAAAGAAAAAAGCTGGATTGAGTCACAACCATTTGGACTTTAATTGGGACTGGTTTTCCTCTAAATCCCTCTATCAAAGTTAAAACTAGTTGTCCTCCGTCTAATAGTGGTAAAGGCAATGAATTCAGAACCGCTAAATTAATAGAAATTAAAGCCGCAAATAATAATATTCCTGTTCCTCCCTGTTGAGATAATTGAGCTCCAATTTCTACAATTTTTACTGGCCCGCTTAGTTGTTGAGCTGTTGAGGAGAAGTTTGTTATTAACCCTTTGTAACCTTGAATTGTTTTAACCAAAAGTGATGAAAACTCATTATTAGTGTATTTAAAAAGTTCGAATAAATTTTTTGTCTTCTTAGTTTCTTTCTTTATATTAGGCTGTAATTGAGCACCTATTGTCCCTTTCCCATCAACTTTTTTTGGGACTAAAGTTAAATATTTAATTACTCCATTTCTCTCTATTCTTAATGAGATTGATTCATCGGATGATTTTTGAATCTTCTTTACTAGCGTGGAAACGGCCTGATCACCCACTCCTAAAGTTATATTTTCAATATTTAAAATTTTATCTCCAGGTTGTAAGTCTGCTATTGCCGCAGCTTTGTCTGGCTGAGTAGCTAAAACTAATATGCCTGGCTCAGGGGCATATGGAATGCCAACGGTACTTACATTAATAATAATGATAGTATAAGCAAGAATTAAGTTAGCAAAAACTCCAGCAGAAATTACAATAGCTCTCTGGATTATGGGTCTATTTTTAAGAAGATTCGGATCTTTAGCGTCAATATTATTTAGTTCTTCATCAGGAAAGGAAACAAAACCACCTAGAGGAAAGGCCCTAAATGAATAAGTGATATCTTTATATTTTTTTTGTATTATTGCGGGTCCAAAACCAATTGAAAATCCATCAACGTATATACCTTGTAAAATTGCGGCAAGAAAATGTCCCATTTCATGAAAAAAAATGAGAAATCCCAGAACTGTTATTGAAGTTAAAACATTCATTTTTTTATATTAAGCAGTTTTTAAAAAATTTGACCCGAAATATGGAACTAGAGCATCTGGAAGCTTAACGCTCCCGTCAGTTTGTTGGCCATTCTCAAGAATCGCTGCCATTGTTCTTCCAATAGCAAGACCACTACCATTTAACGTATGTAAATATGTATTTTTTTTATCAATTTTTGTTCTTATTGAAGATCTGCGTGCTTGAAAATCTAAACAATTACTGCAACTTGAAATTTCTCTATAAGATTGACTACTGGGTAGCCAGACTTCAAGATCAAAAGTTCTACTAGAAGAAAATCCTAAGTCTCCTGTACAAATATCAACCAATCTGTAAGGGAGATTGAGCTTTTTTAAAATACTTTCAGCATCAGCAGTAATCTTCGCATGAGCCTCAAGAGATTTACTCGGATCGCAAAACCAATAAAGCTCTACCTTATTAAATTGATGAAGTCTTATTAAACCTTTAGTATCCCTTCCATAGCTTCCTGCTTCTCTTCTGAAAGAAGGGCTATATGCAACGTATCTAATAGGTAAATGCTTAGAATCAATAATTTGATTTTTGTGAAAAGCAGTTAGTGGAACTTCGGCTGTTGGAGAAAGCCATAAATCGTCATTAGCACACTTAAAACTTTCATTTGAGAACTTGGGTAATTGTCCAGACCCTTTAAGACTTTCTGAATTTACTAAGGCTGGGGGCATTAACTCTAAATAACCGTTTTTAGTATGTGTATCGAGCATAAAGTTGATTAATGCCCTCTCTAACCTAGCGCCATCACCAATAAGAGTAATAAAGCGACTTTTTGATATTTTTGTTGATTTTATTGAGTCAAAAAGATTGAGACTTTCGCCTATTTCCCAGTGCGATCTAAGTTTGCCTGTCAACAAGGGTTCGCCCCAGGTTTTTACTTGAACATTATTACTTTCATCTTTTCCAATAGGTGTATCTTTGCTAGGAAAATTTGGTAAGTTAGAAATCTCATTATTTATTTTTTGATCCAGTATTCTTTGTCTCTCTTCAAATTCAGAAATTTTTGTCCTATATTCGTTTCCTTTTTTCTTTAAATTATTTAGTTCAAGAGAATTATTGTTTTGAGATTTGCTGATTTCTTGACCAATCAATTTGCTTAATTTTTTGCTCTCAGATTGTAGGTTAGATATTTCTATGTCTAATTCTTTCTTTTGAATAGTTAATTCATGTATGTTTGAAATCTTAAAAACTTTTCCTCTTAGGGATAAACTTTCTTCAACATATGTTGGATTTTCCCTTATTAATTTTTGATCTAGCACTCTTTTTTTTCTGTAACTTAATTAAGATAGTTAATCTAGATTCATTATTAGGTATTTTGGACGAAAAATTAACTAAATTAATGAATCCTAACTTATGCAATATTTTATAAATTAAAATTTACTTACGATGCGGAACGGGCTCGCCCTGTTGATGCCCACTCTTTTAGGAAATCGATTTGTTCTTTAGCTGTTCGAGATAAGGGAATCAGTTCAGAAACAGCTTTTATTAAATCTTTCTCCATAAGCTCTCTATTCTCAGAGAATGAAATATGCATTCCCTCTATTACTGCTTGTTCAAGTTCTGCGCCTGAAAATCCATCTGTTCTGTCAATAATTGTAGAGAGAGGAAAACTATAACTTGGTCTTCTTTTTTTTAGGTGTAAATCAAGAATACTTGACCTTTCTTCTGAATTTGGCAGATCAAGAAAAAATATCTCATCAAACCTACCTTTCCTTAATAATTCAGCTGGAAGCTTATCTATGGCATTAGCGGTGGCAATAACAAAAACAGCAGATTCTTTTTCGGCCATCCAAGTTAACAAACTTGCCAAAACCCTTTGACTGGTTCCTCCATCACTCCTAGCGTCCCCCCCAAATCCCTTGTCAATTTCATCGATCCAAAGGATGCAAGGTGACATTGCTTCAGCTCTCAATATTGTTTCTCTTGTTCTGGCCTCGCTTGAACCAACAAGGCTTGAAAACAGTCTTCCAACATCTAACCTGAGAAGAGGCATCGACCAGCTTTTGGAAATTGATTTTGCGGTCAGTGATTTGCCCGTTCCTTGTGCTCCCACAAGTAAGACTCCTTTAGGAATGGGTAGTCCATATTCTCTAGCTTCTTTAGAAAAAGCCCTGTACCTTTGATTCAGCCAAACTTTTAAAACATTTAAACCACCTATATCATCTTGACTTGATTTAGCTTCGAAAAATTCTAAAATTTCACTTCTTGCGATAACTTGTTTTTTCTCTTCTAGGATATCTTGGATATCTTCTTTACTAATTTTTCCTCTCTGTGTAAGTGCCTTTGCAGTAACTTGCTTTACTTTTATTTCGGTTAATCCACTTGAAGCTATAGAAAGATCGTTTAAGTCTTGTTCGTCAAGATTTGAGTTAGTATTGGTAGCAATATTTTTTATTAGATTTTTTAACTCTTTTTGATCAGGTAAGGGCAGGTTCATAATTGTCATTAATTCTTCAAGCTCTTCAGATGAGGGGAATAGATGTGAACTAATAATTAAATTATGATTAGTTTCTCTAAGAGAGGAGGATAGTTCTTTAATAGTTCTATTTATAGATGGATCATCATAAAATTTATGAAAATCTTTCAATAGTAAAATTATTGCTACATTAGGATTCTGATCTTTAAGCCAATTAAGTACGCCCAATGGGTTATTAGAAAAATTCCCCTCTTCGTTTACTAACCCCTTAATACCATTAACATAATCCCAGCGAACATATCTTTTTATATTAAGTCTTTCAGATGAGAAATTAATAATTTTTTCTAATCTTGCCTCTTCTTTAGTTCTTATCCAAATTAATGAAGTTCTTGATTTTATAAGTAATTCTAAATTTTTACACCAAGAATTCATTATTTAAAGTTAAGGCTATTTTTTACTATTAGGTTCAAAAGGTAATCTTTTCTCTGAAATAGTTGACGAAGTAGTTGTTATTGCTTCATTTTTCCCTAATAATTGTTGATCTAAAATTTTCTGAAGATTCTCTGGGAGAGCTTCTCTATTTAAAAGAAAGGTCTGAAATGCTTGGAAAATGTTTGCAACAACCATATAAAGCAATACTCCTGCAGGAAGTGGAAAAAACAAAAACATACCTGTAATCATTACTGGTGTGATTTTGTTCGCTGTGGATTGTTGAGGATTTGATGGCATCCCTTGGCTAGATAAAACTTGCGAGAGTAGTAAAGTTAATCCAAAGGCACCTACAAGTGCAGCAATATCCCAGTTGATAGAGCCATCAACATAAAACCCAACTTGGCCAAGTGCTTTAATAAAAAGAAATCCACTTTTAGCAGCTAAACCTGGAATTTTTGCTTCAATTGTTGCATCACCTGGTTTAATAGCAGTTACTGTACCGTCTTGGGTTACTTTTATATTTTCGGATCCTTTTGAAACTTTCCAGGTAGGAAGAAAATTTGAGCCATTATCGTAATTAGAAAGTACTTCCGAATAGCTATTACCATTTGTTGTTTGCAGATTTATTTTGATTGATTCTTCTGTACCCAATTTCGTTCCATTAGGAATTGTTGCTACTACAGGGAAATGTGATTTTTCTGTAATAAAAATAGAGTGTCTTGGTGATTTATATGGCTTTGGATCTATAGCTGCAATTTGATCCTGAGGAACTACTTTGAGATTTATGTTGTAAGGGACATCTGCAAATGGTGAGCCCCTAAGTGTTGCAAATAAAGCAAACAAAACAGGCATTTGAACAATTAACGGAAGGCAACCAGCAAGAGGACTGCCAAATTCGCCCATTAGTTTTCCTAATTCTTCTTGTTGTTTCTTTGGATCACCAGAAAACTTAGATTTTATTTCTGCTTGTCTTTTTTGCATTACAGGTTGTGCAATCTTCATCCTTCTGGCGCTTCTAATTGAGCCAGCACTTAAAGGGAAAAGTGCTATTCGAATCACAACTGTTAATGCAACAATTGCTAAACCATAACTTGGGACTAAACCGTAGAAAAAATCTAGAATCGGGATAAGTAGTTTTTCAGAAATGAACCCTATCACGATATTAAAAAGAGAGTAAATTTAGTAGACATTTTATTTTACAAGAAAATAAGTTTTTTGTAATTAATTTATTTAGGATTTAGTTGCAAATCCTTCAACCTCATTAAGGTTTAGTGTTTGTGATCTTTTATTTATATTTTCTTCAATAAATTGTTGCTTTTCTCTGAATAGGGATAATGACTTCATCTCAACCTTTGATCCGTCATTGAGAATTAGAACCATATCTCCATATGATCCGAACCCTCTTGGAATAGATCTGATTTCTTCAATATTATTTAAGGAAACTTGAGTTTTATTCTTCCCAAACCAACCACCTTCAATTGTAATTCTCTTATTGGTAATTTTATACCTCAACCACAAGGCTCTTACTATTGCCGCGAAGGTAAAAGGTAAACCAAGAATAGTTATCCCTGCTATTAAATTTATAAATAAATCACTTTTAGCAGGCCCACCTTGGTAAAAGGTTTCTTCATTCATGTTAATCATTTGATAAGACTAGATTTGAACATTAAATTTTGAAATTCCTCCAAAAGTTTATTTTTATCATTGCAGAAATCTCCAAATTTAAGGTTAACAAGTAACCAATAAGGTTTGTGGTTATTAATTTTTTTTATATTTGTTAGTAACCACTCTTGCAAAATCCTTCTAATTTTATTTCTATCTACAGCTTTTTTTGAAACTTTTTTACTAATAGCAATAGCAACTCGCAAATTGTTTGAAATATTTTTAGGTTTATGAGATAAAAGAATTTCAGGATTTGGTTTTGCTAGTTTGAAAGTCATTAAAGTTCCATGATATTTCATGGAATTTTTATGGATATAATTAAAAGTCCTATGACCTTTTAAACGCATATCTTTAGGTAAGGCCATTTTAATTGCTTTTAGACGGCTACTCTTTCTCTACCTTTTTGCCTTCTGCTTTTAATCACTCTTCTCCCAGTATGAGAGCGCATTCTAACTCTAAAACCAGATACACGTTTTCTTTTTCTTGAAGTTCCGCCAAAAGTTCTTTTAGTCATTTTTTTTATTACTCATAATTAATTTATCATTTAATCGATCACTATAGTCCAGCTTCCTAAATAACTTGAAACTGATTGTCCTTTAGGTTGCCCATATGAGTGGAATTGGTAAAGGCCTGATTTTTTTGGATTAAAGACTCTGAGAACAATTGCATAACTATCTTTATTCGAGGGTATTGGCTTATAGGGGTATACATCTATTGATCGTAATGATGATTCATCAGTTTTTATTTCGATATCTGCAGGTATATTTTCTAGGCATTTAGTTCTACTGTCAAACCCTCCTATTTTTACTTTGCAAAAACTTATTTTTTCATTTTTTAGAGTTGATTTAAAAGTTTTTGGGATGGCTAGATTTATTTTTAAAAGCTCAGCCTTTCTATCAGATGGTCTAAAGAAAAAATATATTTTATTTTTAAATCTTTTTCTATTTTCTTTTTGAAACCATTTTAATCTTCTGAAGCCAGAGTCTTGGTCCCACTGGAATTCTAAACCAGCATAAGCTTCCTGCTTGTTATTGAAGAATGGAGTTAAAATTAAAATAGTAGGAATAAGAAGAATCCTTAAAATTTTAAGATTTAAAGCAAATTTCTTTTTCTTATTAAACATTGATTAAATTAATTTTTAAGTGTTAGTTGAATCTATCCAAATTTAAATTGGAACAATAGTCGTATTAAGGTTAACATCTATCGGTTCTTAATTTTGAAGCTCCTCTTAAGTACGGATGCTTTACAGGAAAATTTGAAGGTAATAAAACTTGTGCCATTAATCTTATACAAAAATCTACATCATTAGACACGTACATTTGTTGACAGTCTAAAAATGCCACTGAATTAAGTCCGTTATATTTTCTTGCAATTGAAGCAGGGAAACATGCATCCAAATCTTTAGTTGTGGTAAAAGTAATGGATAATATGTTTGCCTCAATAAGATTATTTCGTGAAATCAACTCATCTATTAATTCCACTACAGCATCTTCAATCTCTTTAATAGAATTTCCAGTTGCTGTTGTAGCCCCTCGAATAAAAGTAATTTTATATTCATCTTTCATTATTTCATACATGTAGATTTAGGGCTTGTATAACCAAAGTATTTTATTGGATGAATCAATTTCAAAAAAGATGTAATTAAAAACTCTTTCAATAATTTTACTACCAGGTATTATGCCGAGTATTTTCTTTTTTTTCTTCCCAAATGTTAGGGGCTGTATTTTAGGATCAATATCAACCATTTTTGCAGCAAGTTCCCTCGCAACAAATTCATCTCCGATCTCATCTACCAGTCCAAGTTCTTTTGCTTGTGTACCGGTGAAAATCCTTCCATCTGCAAATTTTCTTACTTCTTCAACAGGTAAACTTCTTCCTTCAGCAACAGCTTCAGTGAATTGTTTATAGCTTTCATCTATTAGACCTTGTAGGAGTCCTCTACCTTCCTCGCTTAGCGGTTTATCTGGAGATAAGATATCCTTAAATACGCCACTCTTAACAGTTTCGAATTTTATTCCAATTTTATCTAATAATTCAGATAAATTATTACCTCTTATAATCACACCAATAGATCCTGTAATTGTGCCTGGATTTGCAACAATTTTGTCAGATGCAACTCCAATGTAAACTCCTCCAGAGGCTGATATGTTTCCAAAACTAGCGATAACTTTACATCCTTTATCTTTTAGTCTTTTAATAGCAGAGTATATTTCTTGACTATCGCCTACCGTGCCACCTGGGGAATCAATTCTCACGATTAGAGCAGGAAATTCTCTATCCTCAATTTGTTTAAGAGCTTTAAGGACGGAAACTCTTGTGGAACTAGTAATGGGCTCATCAATTACAATACGAGCCATTCTTTTTTTTGACTTTCGTCTAAAAGGCCAAATCATTCTTTTAAGGTAAATACATAAAACTACTTTAAAAAGATTATCAGCAGACCTAATGAATTCAATCCTAAATTGGTTTTTAATGATACTCCCTTTTGCACTTTGGGGTACTTCAATGGCGGCGATGACGCCATTAGTATCTAGTGCTGGGCCTGAGTTTGTCGCTTCTCTAAGATTACTTCCCGCAGGAATTCTTGTTCTAATAACAACATATTTGTTTAAAAGAGATTTGAAAATTTATAAGTGCGATTTGAAGTGGTTTTTTGTTTTTACCATTATCGATGGGACTTTGTTTCAGCTGTTTTTGACTTATGGTATAGAAAAAACTGGAGCAGGCTTAGGTTCTGTATTGATTGATTCTCAGCCACTTTTAGTAGCGATTTTGGCAAGAGCAATTTTTGGGAATTTAATTAATCCAATAGGATGGTTAGGATTGTTGTTTGGCTTAGGTGGAATAGTGTTCTTAGGAATTCCTCAAGAATTTTTAGAAAAATGGTGGTTAATGTCAGATAGGGCTATCAATGATGTAGCTTTTAACTTTGGAGAACTTTGGATGCTGGCAGCTTCTCTCACAATGGCTCTAGGAACAATTTTAATAAGGTTCACTTGTACCAAAAGTGATCCAATAGCAGTTACTGGATGGCATATGGTTTTAGGTAGTTTCCCCTTAATTATTAGGCATTGCTTACAATCAAATTTTCAAATAATCCCCAACTGGTCAATCTTTGATTGGGGACTCATGTCATTTGCAAGTATCTTCGGAGGAGCAATAGCTTATGGCTTGTTTTTCTACTTTGCAAATAATAAAGAAATAACTGGATTTAGTACTCTTGCTTTTTTAACTCCCGTTTTTGCTCTTCTAAGTGGAGGTATTTGGTTAGATGAAAGACTTACTATTTTGCAATGGATAGGAGTGGTTTTTGTTCTTATCTCGGTATTTTTTGTTAGCCAGAGAAGGTCTTTGTGGGAGAATAAATTTACAGACACTACTATTTAATTAGTATCTTGGTGTAAAAAGTCTAATAATGCGTATAGTTTTGATCAGTACTCCAATAGGTTTCCTTGGAAGTGGCCTAGGCGGAGGGGTAGAGTTGACATTGAATTCTTTAGTTTCGGGTTTGCTCTCTTTGGGTCACTCGGTAGATGTGATAGCCCCAAAAAATTCTAAATTATGTGATAGCAACAATAAAGCAAAATTACATTTTTTAGAAGGTGAAGATCAAATTAGTTGGCAGCATCAAGATTTCAATTCTCCGGTAATTATTCCAGATAACTCACTCCTAGCAGAAATGATAGAAAAGGGATTAGACATCGTAAAACAAGCAGATGTAATGTTGAACATGTCTTACGATTGGTTACCTATTTGGATGACTCTTAACATAGATAAACCTATCGCTCATATTATTAGTATGGGTTCTGAGAGTTTAGTAATAAATAATTTAATTTCTAAAGTATATGCTAAATATCCTCATAATTTTGCCTTTCATTCAAAAACACAAGCTAATGATTATCACTTTATAAAAAACCCAACAATAATTGGGAATGGTTTTAAACTGGATGATTATATTTTTCAAGATTCAATGAATGGACCTTTGGCTTGGGTTGGAAGAGTGGCGCCGGAGAAAGGTTTAGAAGATGCAGTTTACGTAGCAGACCAACTTGGTGAAAAACTTAATGTTTGGGGGGTTTTAGAAGATGAGCCTTATGCTTCAAAGATAGAACAATCATTTCCTAAAGGAACTATAAATTGGATGGGGTTTTTAGCAACTGATGCATTACAAAAAGAACTGGGTAAATGTAGGGTATTGTTAAATACTCCAAAATGGAACGAAGCTTATGGGAACGTTATAGTTGAGGCTTTAGCTTGTGGGGTACCAGTTGTAGCGTATAAAAGGGGTGGTCCCAGTGAAATTATTCAGCACGGCCAAACAGGATTTCTCGTTGATGCTGATGATAAAGAAAACATGCTTCACTATGTAAAGATTATTTCAAAAATTAGGCGTAAAAATTGTAGAGAATGGGTTGAAAAAAATGCTTCCACAAATATATTTGCTAACAAGGTTGTGAACTGGCTTAATAAGGTAATCAACGCGTATAAGTAGAATTAATATAGTAAATGATTTTTTTTAACTCAAAAAAAAGGGTTATAACCTCTTTTATAATTTTAATTTCCGGGATTATTATATTAATTTTGGATTTAGGGACAACAGGGTTGGTAGATGAAACTCCTCCTTTATTTGCCGCTACTGCTCGAGCAATGAGTGAATCTGGTGATTGGTTAACTCCAAAAGTTAATGGGATGTTCCGTTTTGATAAGCCTCCACTGATTTATTGGATGATGGGTTTTTTTTATTCGTTACCAGGAAATGAGATTTGGGATAGTTTAGGGACACTTTCAGCAAGACTCCCGTCAGCTTTGGGATCATTATTTGTAATGTTGATGATTGGAGATACATTGTTTTGTTGGCCACAGAAAGGTGATAGGGAATTGCTTACCCCAATTGTCGCTTCATTAGCTTTTGCTCTTTCTCCATTGATAATTGTCTGGAGTAGAACTGCTGTAAGTGATGCTCTATTAACTGGAACTTTAGGGATTAGCCTTCTTTTATTTTGGAGAAGAATGGCAAGTAATAATAATGATCATTGCATCTCAGCATGGGTATTTTTAGGTTTTGCAATTTTAACTAAAGGACCTGTAGCATTTGTTTTAACATTTTTTACCATTACCTCTTTTTTATTAACTCAAAAGGATTGGAGAAGTTTGCTTTACAGGATAAATCCCAAGAAAGGATTGCTTATAACAACTCTTATAAGTTCTCCCTGGTACATTTTAGAACTAATAAAGGAAGGCAAGCCTTTTTGGGACAACTTTTTTGGTTATCATAATTTCCAAAGATTTACATCAGTTGTTAATAATCATGCAGAACCTGTCTGGTTTTTTCTTTACATAATGATATTGGCTTCATTACCATTCACACCTTTTCTTTTTCACGGTATATTTGAAGCTTTTAAGGATTTTTTGGATGGTCTTAAAAAAACTCGTCCAGTTTATGAAACTTTAAATATATATTCTCTATGCTGGTTAACTTCAGTTTTAATATTTTTTAGTATTTCTGCTACTAAATTACCAAGTTATTGGCTGCCTGCGATACCAGCAGCCTCAATTCTGATAAGTAATAGTTTTATAAATTTAAGAAAACAAAATAAAACTTATAGGTATTTATGGATTTTTTATATTTTGATTTTGTTTGGAGTCGCACTAGCATTATTTTTCTCAAATAGTTGGTTAGGTTCCATAAACGATCCCGAAATGCCAAATTTAGCTTCTGATCTACTAAGCTCTGGAATAATTTTCAAAGCTAAGTTGTTTTTCTCTTTATTTACAATTCTTTCTATAATTTTATTTTCTTTGAAATTTAAAAATATCTTTATTTATCTTCAAATATTACTTTTAATTGGACAATCTTTTTTAATGTCTCCAATTAGAAAATTAGTAGATACTTCAAGGCAATTACCTTTGCGTAATATCTCAAAATTAATTTTAGGTATTCGTGAAGGTAAGGAAACATTAGCAATGATTGGGATAAGAAAACCTTCTTTACATTATTATTCTGGACAAATAGTTTTTTATGAACCAAGTACCAAAGAAGGATTAATTAATCTGTCAGAAAGATTAATTACTGATAGGAGAATAAATTATAAAGATCAACCTAATTATGAATACAAATCTTTATTGGTTGTGATAGACAATTATTCTTCAAAAAAACTTCATTGGTCAAATATTAATCATCAAGAATTGGGGGAATTTGGGATTTATAATTTATGGCGTATTCAGAAAAGTGATTTGAATAAATATTCGGATTTTCTAATTCAAAACGGTTATAAATCAGATTGGAAAAATAGAAAAGTTGAGAAGTTTTAACAAAGCTTTTTTTTAAGAATAGCGTTTTTCAGATCATTAAGGCTACATTTACTTGGGATTTCAATTTCATTCAAATCTTCAAGTAATTCCAGATCAATAACAGAATCTTCAGCTAAAAAACTAAAAACTTCATTAATGCTTATCCCCATATCGTCAGCCATCTCTGAGATGAGTCTTAAAGTATCCCTCCTCACAGATATCCTTAGCTCTAAAGGAATATATTCATTTTCAGGATTTGCTGACTTCATAACCTAAATCTTAAGACATTATGTAGTTATCAGGATAAAATCTTTACAATTTTGATCAATTATGCATTTTTATTTAATTAAATGCATTCATGAAAATTGTCAAAAGTGGAATAGTCACTATTGAAGTTAAAGTTGTAGTAAAAAGAATTTTTGAAGCGACCTTTTGTTTCACTCCATAGGCTTCTGCCATTAAGATGGTTGATATTGCAGTTGGAGTTGCAGCTTGTAATATCATTGCCGATGATTGATAGAAGTCATAATTTAAAAAATTACTTAATAAAAAAACAATAAAAGGAAGAATAAATAACTTTAGTAAAATTGAATATTTAATTTCTTTATTAAGATCAAAAGTCTTACCTTTTTGATTGGTTATTAATCCAAGTCTTGTTCCAACGATTATTATTGCCAAAGCAATTACTATTCTTGCAGGTACCCAAAGATAATTTCCTAATATCCCATCTATTTGGAAAATATATGCTACGAGTACACCAATGATTCCTCTTGATGCGGGACTATTTATCAAAGCATTAAATAACCCTTTGATATATGGCAAGTTGTTGTTTTGGGATTTTCCTTGAAGAAAAAAAGGTCCAAAAATCCAAGCGAATAGTGTGGTACCTAAATCAAATCCAATAGTAAAGTTTATAGTCGTAGATGGAAGAAGAGCTATTGCAATTGGTATTCCAAGAAATGATGTATTACCAATTAAGCCTGCAAGTTGAAAAGTGTAATTTGGAAGTCTGTTTTTAAATGCTGGAAATATATTTATAAGAACTAATAAAAATCCTATTAATGAAAATGCCAGGGTTGCACTTTTTATAAGGTTTATATCTATTCCCTCTTTTAATAAAAGGCCCATCACACTTAACGGTATCCCAAATCTTATTAAAGGTCTTGCAATATATTCAGATATCTTGGGATTCTTTTTCCCAAGGGAAAAACCCAATATTAAGAAAGGGATAATATTTATAAATAGAGAGTAGATAGTATTAATTAAATATTTAATAAAGCAATATTAACTCGTCAGAGCGCAGTCAAAAAGTTTTTAATCATGCATGGGCAATTTAAATTATTTTCCATATTGCTTTTTCGGGAATTATTGGTGATTTATATAAATCTTCAGGTTCTCTAGTCGAAACTCTCCAATTTGGAACTCTACAAGTTACATATGAAGGACTTTCAATTAAAACCCCAGGATTTTCATCAAAAGTACAAGTAAAGCCTTCTTTCCAATAACCACCCTTATTGAGAGAGCCTCTAAACCAAACCCAGCATTTTGAAGTTTTCAAGACAGGTAATTTTTATTACATCATAATTAATTTCAAGTAAATTATTAGTAATTTATTTCTATGAGGTATTTTTATTTAAATTAACTTTAAACTCTTGAAAAATATATTTTGGAGAATAATATTAATAGATTTAAAATTAGGGTAATTAAATTTGCTATCAATATTGGTATGGAAGAGATCTTATATCCGTAAATAATCCAAGAAAATACTCCAATAATAAACATTATTAAAGTTGTCAAAGAAACATCATCCGCTTTTTTTGTTTTTAATGTCTTAATTAATTGAGGCAAAAACGCAGTTGTTGTTAAGATTGCCGCAAAATATCCGAATATATCAATATTCATGAAAATTTCTTAAAAACTATCCTTTAATTAATTTAGACAAAAAGTCTAATGGATCCCGCATATTTGAGGAATATCCAAGTACATCACTTGAAAAAAATTTATAAATTACTTCGTTAGCGTCATTCAACAAAAATGTAGCTCCTCTTTGAGGTAGGTATTCTTCTTGAAGAATATAATCGTCCCAATTTTGGATTATTTCTTTCATGTTATTTAATCTAAATGTGGCCAATTCAAATGGTCTTAAGTAACCATCCCCAAATACCTCTTTAAACGAGTTACCTGAAAATTTTAGGAATTTTAGAACGTCAATTTTGTCAAATTCTGAATAGATTTGCTTTGCTTCACGGTCTCCTGTGTAACCTCTAAAAACTTCTTTGATTGTTTTTAGAGAATTTATTCCAGAAAGCATCAAAAGCATATTGATCCATCCACCTAAACCTACATCCAAACCTCTTGAAAGGTTGAGATTATTGTGGATTTGGTTATCTGAGACAACTATTAAGTTGTTTAAAGGAAAGCCAGTAAATTTACAGAATTTTTCTTTCCCTTTTTGATTGCCAATAGCAACGCCAAAAATATCTAAATCAACAATTCGTTGACTATCGATAAGATTTTTTAAATTTATTGCATATTCAAAGCTATCGAAATCTCCCAATAAACCAAATAAAATAATTAATTTGAATTTTCTATTCCCTTTAAAGTTGAATTCTTCAACAAGACTATTGATATCTTTTTGAAAATTGTCAGTCACGATGTTGTAATGTTTTTGATAATTTATCTTCAAAAAATTTTTCTTACTTTAATTAGTATAAAATCTTACATGAAAAAGTTTTTAAAGAAATTTATTTATCTTTTTTAGATTTTATTATTTTAAGGTAAACATTTTGAAGTTATGACTGTAGGAATTTATTACGCAACTACAACTGGAAAAACTGAAGACGTAGCTGATCGTCTCCACAACTTTATTTCATCAGCAGAAGCTCCTAAAGATGTATCTGATGTGGATGATCTTTCAGAATTAGAAAGTCTTGATGGAATCATCTGTGGGATACCTACCTGGAATACTGGAGCAGATGAAGAAAGATCAGGAACTGCCTGGGATTCAATATTGGAGGATATTGGTGAACTAAGTTTATCCGGTAAAAAGGTTGCAATTTTTGGTTTAGGAGATTCTTCTACTTATACAGAAAATTATTGTGATGCTATGGAAGAACTTCATAGCTATTTCATTAAGGCTGGTGCTGAAATGGTTGGTTACGTAGATAAATCAACTTATACATTTGATGAGTCGAAAAGCATCATTGGAGAAAGATTTTGTGGATTGCCTCTTGACGAAGATAGTGAATCTGATTTGACTGATTCACGTCTTGAAACCTGGGCTTCACAGCTAAAAGTTGAAATTCCATCATTGGCATAGGCTTACCTAGATATTGATTTCCCAATTTGTAACATTTGTTCTTCTTCAATATGTTTTATTTACATAAGTAATTAAATCTGTAAAGAACATGTAAAAAAACACACTGATTTGGAATAAGTTCAATTTGCTGTTTATTTAAATCAAGTGTTACAAACTTACGGAAAATCTGATGTCACCTATGACTGGTACGCAGGGAATTCTGGTGTTGTTGGCCGTTCAGGTAAATTCATAGCCGCTCATGCTGCCCATGCAGGATTAATGATGTTTTGGGCAGGAGCTTTTGGATTATTCGAATTAGCTCGTTACGACGCCACTATTCCTATGGGGGCACAAAAAGCTATTGTTTTACCTCACCTTGCTGGTATTGGTATTGGTGGTATTGAGAATGGTGTTATTACAGAGCCATACGGAATAGTAGTAATTTGCACATTACATCTAATTTTCTCAGCGGTATTAGGTGCTGGGGGACTACTACATTCCAATAAATTTGCAGGTGACCTAGGAGACTATCCAGAAAATAGTAAGCCACAAAAATTTGATTTTGATTGGGATGATCCAGATAAATTAACTTTTATTCTTGGTCATCATTTGATATTCCTTGGACTTGGAGCAATAATGTTCGTTGAATGGGCTCGCATTCATGGAATATACGACCCAGCGATAGGATCTACAAGAAAAGTTCTTTACAATTTAGATATTGCTGCTATCTGGAATCATCAATTTGATTTTTTGAAAATAGATAGTCTTGAGGATGTTATGGGTGGACATGCTTTCCTTGCTTTCCTAGAAATAATTGGAGGAGTGTTCCATATTTGTACCAAACAATTTGGAGAATTTACTGAATTTAAGGGAAAAGGATTACTTGGCGCTGAGGCAATTTTGTCATACTCAGTAGTTGGTGTTTCTTATATGGCTTTTGTCGCTGCTTTTTGGTGTGCTTCAAATACCACAATATATCCAGTTGATCTATACGGAGAGCCTCTAAAACTTCAGTTTGAATTTGCACCTTACTTTACTGATTCTTTAGATTTAGGCTCAGGAACATATAGTTCAAGGGCTTGGCTTGCAAATACTCATTTCTACTTGGGTTTCTTTTTCTTACAAGGTCATCTTTGGCACGCACTAAGAGCGATGGGATTTGACTTTAAGAAAATTGGTCAAGCATTTGACAATATAGAAAATACAAAAATTACTCAAAATTAGATCAATTTAAAAAAACCTCTCCTCTAACAGGGAGGTTTTTTTTTGTAGAATCATTCCACTTACATAAAAAATTAATGGATAATCTAAAGGAAATTAATTGTAAGGAGATTTTCAGAAATGCTTATGAAAATAGGTATACCTGGAAGAATGATTTTCATGGTTACCAAGGTAAATGTATTTTTTTTGCTAATAATCAAATTTATAAAGGCGACTTCGTATTAGGTAAAGACTTTAAACCAAATATTCAAAAAATAGAAGATGAGAAAGTTGTTAAAAGTATTGCCTCTCAGTTATTTGAAGTGTGCATACATAGAGTCAGGAGAGAATTTGAATCAGTGCACTCAGAAAATAATTTTAATTTACTAAAAAATTCTGAAAGTGGTATTGAAATGAGTGTTTCAGGTAAAAATCAAGGCGATAAATATAGAGTTAAAAATGACTATATTAATATGGTCTATAGAAAAATTCATGGAACGATAATTGAAATTTTTGTTGAAGAATTTTTAGATACAGGAGCAGGTTCCCTTAGTACAAAATATAGTAGTCAACAAATTGATCCAGATACACTTGAAAGAAACTCATGCAAATTGGAATACGAGGATGAATTCCTAAATATGGGTAAAAAGGATTATTGGATACTAAACTCGAGGACTATAAAATACCTAAACCAAAATCAAGAAGAAGAAACACAAAAGTTTATTTTTGAGGATCTATGCCTATTAAATTAAGTTTTTATTCAACCAATCGGAACCCTTTATCAAGTAGTTTTTGATATAAGAGTCTTGCTCTAAAAGCTAGAATTTGTTCTTCATTTTCATTACTAATTACATGAAAATAATTATTATCTAATTTATTTTTGCTAAAGCATACATTTGCTTCTCCTAATCTTAAAGTCCAATTCTCTTCTTTGGCTAAATGTTGATTAGGACCAAGATCCCAAGGACATTTTTCAGGATATTTTTCTCTTTTAGAACCCATATGATTAATTTTAACTACCCAATATTAGACAAAATTTATAAGTATGGCTATGAAAAATAGTTGACAACTTATTCATAGAATTGTTGTTCAATACAAAGCAATTAAAAAATTACTCTTTGTTAGCGATTAGACAATAAAATGGGTCTTTATTTAAAAAATTAAATATATTAAGTGATGGTTCAGTAAACTTTTTGATAATTTTTGGCTCAGTAAAGCCGTTTGAGATTAATACTTTTCTTACATATTTGACTCTTTCTTCTTCATTAGATGAAGTCCATATATTAGGAGCTTTATGCCAAAATGCTCTGTTTGAAAAAGCAATAATAAACTTACCCTCTCTACTCAATATTCTTGCAATTTCTTTGGTTAAATTCTCTGGATATTGTAAATATTGCCATGCGGCCACCATCAAGCAATAATCAACGCTTTCTGTAACTAGAGGAATTTGTTGATTTAAATTAAAGTTTTGTATCCAATAAGAATCAAAAATTGTGTTTTTTTCAAGTTCTTGTTTGTTTAAACCATGTCCAATAACTCTTTTATATTTTTTCTCTTTAGGTAAATAACTATCCCAACTAGACATTAAATCAAGTACAGTTGAATGATTATCAATTTCTTTTTCATATAAATTTGATAGATTTTGCCTGAAGTTTGCATCTAGATGATAAACAAATTTCGGATTAGTATAAAATTCTTCATCATTACTCTCATCTATTTTTTTTCTCTGATAATTATTTAAAACTTCCAAAACAACTAATTTAGAATCTATATAGCAAATCTAGTAAAAAGAAAGACTAATTGTGTATTAGTGATTTGTTTTCATTTAATAAATTAAAAATTCTCTAAAAAACTAGACATCTATTCAAAAAAAGTTAAATTATTAATTAATGATTTCATAATTATGATTGAGTTCAAAAGGAGCAAAAAAAACAGATCTAAAAATGCTCTTTTCAATCCCTATAAAAACGGAATAAGTTCATACGATATGGCATATCTTTCATCTAAAAGAAATTTAAAAAATAAAAACGTTTATCTACATACTAATTCTAAGAAAGATTATCTTGCTTCATAAAAATGCCTTATATTAATATTTCTACTTCAGCAAAAGTAATTGAAAAAGGTAAATTACTCGAAGAAATATCAATTCTTATTTCGTCTTTAACTAACAAATCTAGAAGATTTGTTATGGCGAAAATAGATGAAAATTGCCAAATGTATTTTGATGATGAGACACCTTGTTGCTTTTTAGAAATTAAATCAATAGGTTCTTTAAATCCTTCAGCAATGGCAAAGCCAATATCAGATTTTATATATGAAAAAATGGGGATCCCAATAGATAGGATTTATATTTCTTTTGAAGATGTGCCAGCTTCATTGTGGGCTTGGAATGGCAGAACATTTGGTTGAGAATTATTTAGATATAAAGCTAATGAAAATAAATAAATTAGTCGACTTGAATAATCTAAGGACTGCACCACAATTAACTAATAGACAAGAAAAAAAACTTTTAGAGGAATTAGAAGCAAATATTTTTAATGCCGATTGGATAACAATAGGCATAATGGCATCTAGTGATAATAGAGCTATTGAATCTTTACAATCAATTTCTAAGAAATATTCCTCAATAAAATTTGAGAATCTACGTTCCCTTCATGCTGATGGAAGTGTTTTTTTAAAAGCTAATCAAAAAACTAGTAATGTTTTTGTCAGATCTGAAAATGGTCTAGGAGAGGGAATTTTAATAACATGTCAGTATGACGAAGGCGCTGAAGAATCTAATACTTTTGGGCCATTGCCATTAGATTTTTTTACATAATTAATTTCTCATTTATTTTTTATCAAGTATCTATTTTAATGAAAGCTTTTTATCGGATGATATTTTTTAGAACTTGGATTTCAAAAAATTTTTTTACTTTAAAGCTTTGTTATTATGTCTAATGGCATTAATCTAATTTTTCCACTAACTTAATTAAATGTTTTTTCAGGATATAATTAAAAATTTAAATGATTTTTGGTCAGAACAGGGTTGTTTGATTATGCAACCATATGATACCGAAAAGGGAGCTGGAACGATGAATCCGCATACCTTTTTAAGGGCTATTGGACCAGAGCCTTGGAGTGTGGCATATGCCGAGCCATGTAGAAGACCTACAGATGGACGTTTTGGTGATAATCCAAATAGGGCCCAACATTATTTTCAATATCAAGTAATAATTAAGCCATCACCAGATGGAATTCAGGAAAAATATCTTATATCTTTAGAGTCTCTTGGAATTAATCCTAAAGATCATGACATAAGATTCGTTGAAGATAATTGGGAGTCACCAACACTTGGAGCTTGGGGAGTAGGCTGGGAAGTCTGGCTGGATGGAATGGAAGTTACTCAATTTACTTATTTCCAACAATGCGGGGGTTTAGATTGTAATCCAATTCCTATTGAAATTACATATGGATTGGAGAGGATCGCAATGTTCTTGCAGGATAAAGATAGTATTTGGGACTTAAATTGGAACAAAAATATGAAATATAGTGATATTTGGCTTCAATTCGAAAAAAGTCAATGCTCATATAATTTTAATGATTCTAGTCCTGTTAATCTCAGAAAATTATTTGAGATTTATCAAGATGAAGCAAATACCTTGATTCAAAAGAAATTAACTTATCCAGCGCTTGATTTTGTTTTGAAGTGTAGTCATACTTTTAATTTGCTGGATGCAAGGGGAGTTATTTCAGTTACAGATCGTGCTCAATATATAGAAAAGATTCGAAAATTAGCTAAAGAAGTTGCATCATCTTGGGTAGTGGAAAGAGAATCGCTGGACTATCCATTAAAAAGTAAGTCTTTTTAGACAATTTTTGTAAAGGAGTGAGAGAAGGTATCAAAAGTTACACTCTATTGAAACTTATATTTCTTTCTTTTTTGGTTACTCCCGATACAGTATAAATACCCTAAAACTTAGGGTTATTTTCGTGTGAGGTAAAATGAAACTCTTCCAACAATTGTTGGTAGTTGGAGCATCTTTGGGATTCATAGCTCCCATTAGTGCTCAAGCTGCCAATATTGTCGACTTAGAAGAAATGAGTAGCTATTCACGTAGCAAAAAAAAATCTTCGAAACTCGACAGCACAACATTCACTAATACAGTTAGTGGAAATACTTCAAGTCTTAAAAAATCTTCCAGACTTGATAGCAAAACATTCATTAACGATGTTAGTGAAGATACTGCAACTATTAAAGGGCCTTTTGATGACCATGGTGATCAACTAAATAAATTTGAAGCTGGGAGCTTTTCAGACACTACTGTCATGGGTGGAACAGCTGTTATGTGGATTGGTTCAATTGATGGTGGCGATGAAATAGGTGAAAGCGAATCCACATCAACAGGTTATACATACAAATGGGACTTGAATACAAGTTTTTCAGGCGATGATAATCTTTATGTTCGTCTTAAGACTGGTGAACAAGGTGACATATGGAAAAATAAATATACATATCACATAGAGACTAAAGATAATAGCGATCTTATGGAAGTCGATAAAATGTGGTATACCTTTCCTATTGGGGAGAAAATTACTGCTTTTGTAGGCCCAAGGATTGAGAACTATTACATGTACATCACTCCTTCTATTTATAAACCAGGAGCACTTAAATCTTTCAAACTTGGTGGAAATAGCAACTTTGGAGCTAGTACAGACGTAGGTTACGGATTAAAGTATGAACATGATAATGGAATTGGTTTCGCTACCAATGTTGTTGACAAGGGTGCTGATGAAAACGCAGGTTGGTTTGCTCCTGCTAACGCAATTAAGTGGGATTCGCAACTAGCCTATACCACAGAAAGATGGCACGTTTCAGGAACACTATCAAATGCCCGAAACTGGAGTGCTCATGAATATAATGCAACGACATTGGGTCGCCAAGTAGCTAGAGACTCTATAGGTTATGCTCTAAGAGCTTATTGGATGCCAGAGGAGACAGGCACTACAGTACCTGAAGTCACGGTCGGTTATGACACTAAATCTTATGGAGGAGTCGTTAACGATGGAGACACAACTCAAGCAAACAGTTACATGCTTGGTTTGACCTGGAAAGATATGATTCAAGCTGATGACAGAATCGGTATTGCATTCACCCAACCTTTATCAGCTACTGAAGTTCAAGGTGGGGGAGCCACTGGAGAAGTTGGCGCTCAAGTTTGGGAAGCTTATTATTCTTTCAGGCCAAATGATGCAATGGAAATAACACCTGCAATTTTTGGTGGAAATGACATTGCTTCAAGTGAAGACGACGACATCTTTGGTCTTCTTTTAACTTCAAAGTTCAAATTCTAATTATTAGTTCTACTTAAAACTAATAAGTCATAAAAAAACACCCTTTAAGGGTGTTTTTTTATGTATGCTAAATTTACCAACAATTCTCTCCTTCACCGATGGGAATGCAGACACTTGATTTTTCTGCCTCATCAGCTAATTCCTGAGCTCTATCATCTAATTTAAATTCAGCATCTATTGGCATATCAGTATTCCATTCTTTTAAACCACCTAAATCATTCTCAGCCGCTTTTAGGTCTGTATTTTCAGCAGATGAAATAGCTAGAGCGCTTGTTGCTGCTAAAAAAATTGTAATTGAACTTTTTTTCATTTAGATTCTAAATTATATTCTTAATTGTAGGTATTTAAAAATAGTTTATCTTCTTAATGTATAAAATGATCCATAACTAATCACCTAATCTTCTTAAAAGATTCGAATATGATTTAAAAATAAGGTCAAGTTCCTCAGATCTACCATGCTTATTAAGTAATGATCTAGCTGCGGCATCTAGATCAAATAAATTTTCTCTTTCTTCTATGCTTTTAATATAGCTTTCAATCCAACCAATAAATACTAACCTTTCACCAGCAGTAACTTCTTCTACTGCATGTAAAAATGTACTTGGATAAATTATTATTTCCCCCGCATCTAATTTAAATTTTTTTTCTGAATTGAAACTCTCAATTGATAATGCACCTCCTTCATAATTGTTTTTGCAATTTAAAAATATAGTAAAAGATAAATCTGCTCTCCCTGAAGACATATAAGCATTATCAATATGACGTCCATATCTCATTCCAATCGTAGATTTTGAGAAGATTGTTCCATGAACTTTTTTGGGTAAAGCGAAGCTTTTAATTAAATCATTACTTAGTATTTTTTTTATTATTAATCCAGAAAACTTTTTTGATAAATCTGAATCTCTCCTAAGTTGTAAATTATTTTTTACTTTGGAAGCTTGCTTACCTGCAGTTTGCTTACCGTCTTCCCATAATAATTTTTCATCTTTTAATTTTTTTCTAAGAACTTCTAATTCTTCAGAATTTAATAATTGATGAGTTAAATAATTCATTCTTGATATAAAAAATGATACAAATTGATGTATAGAAATTCTCTTTAGGAGTTCTTGTTATGAAGTTGGATATAAAGTAACCATAGATACTATTTCGAAAAAGTGCAAAATCTAAAAAAATTAATTTATTCATTACTATCATTCACATTTTTACTGAACTTTAATATTCCAGTTAATTCAACAGAAAAAGAAGTCATAGTTTATTCTGGCAGGCATTACAACACTGACAGGAGTGTCTATAAAAAGTTTGCGGATGAAACAGGAATCAAAGTTAGGCTTCTTGAAGCAACTGGAATATCCTTAATTGAAAGATTGAAAAGAGAGGGGAAGAATTCTCAAGCAGATTTAATTCTGCTGGTTGACGCTGCAAGAATTACTAATGCGGCTAAAGCTGGATTGCTTCAACAAGTAGAATCAAAATCTTTGGAAAAAGATGTTCCAATAGGGCTAAAGGATAAAAATAAAGAGTGGTATGCATTAACTAGAAGAGTAAGAGTTATGGTGGCTAACCCAAAAGTTGTAGATGTAAGTAAGATTAAGGACTATACAGATTTAGCTGATCCATCTTTAAAAGGTAAAGTATGTTTAAGAAATAGAAAAAGTCCATATAATCAATCTTTAGTTGCCAATCAAATAATTAATCAAGGAGAATCAAATACAAAAGCTTGGTTAAGCGGGATGATTTCGAATGTTTCCCAACCTTTCTTCCCTGGTGATATTTCAATAATTAGAGCTGTTTCTAAGAAAAAATGTGGAGTAGGTATTGTTAATCATTATTATGTTGCAAGAATGTTAGCCGGCGGCAATGGAAGAAGAGATGCTTTATATGCAAAACGTACTTCAGTAATTACTCCAAATCCAGCTCATGTAAATATTAGTGCTGGTGGGGTAGCCAGATATGCAACAAATAAAAATGAAGCTATTAAGCTCCTTGAATATCTAGCATCTCCAAGAGGAAGTAAAGGTCTTGCCGCTCCCACCTTTGAACATCCATTAAAAGAAGTTAATCAAAATCCAATTGTTAAAGACTTTGGAGAATTTATTCCTGATAAGGTAACTGTAGAAGAACTTGGCGTAAATAACTCTCTTGCTATTAAATTGATGAAAGATGCTGGGTGGAATTAAAAATTGAAATAGTGAGACATAAACTGATTTTATTTTTTTCTTTGTGCATACTTATAATCAGAAGGAGAGGTGGCTGAGTGGTCGAAAGCGAACGACTCGAAATCGTTTAATAGGTAACTATTCGTGGGTTCGAATCCCACCCTCTCCGCCAATATAATATTTAATTTTTAAAAATGACAACTAAACTAGAAGGATTTCAAAATAGGCAAAAAGACATCGGATGGGGTTATGCCATAGCTCATATAGTACCTTTTGTAGGGCTGTATTATGCTATTACACGCAGAACTATTACACCATTATTGTTTGCTTTTTTGGGTAATTTCGCTATTGGATTTACCTATGGATTTATTGTCGCAATTATAAATCCCAATTATGACGAGAAAAAATTAGAGAATTCTGCAACATTAATTGGGTTAGTAACTGCGCCAATACTTGCAAAAAAAGGAATTGAAAAGGCTAGAAAATATGGAAAAGAAAAAATTGATTCGAACTAATTAAAATTTTTGTTATGGGGATTATGAACTATGAGTTGTTTGTTATACGCTTACCTATTGTTCCAATATCAGCGCATACTTCCTGAATTCAACTTTTAGACTCTTCGCCATTAAGTTAATTTTTTTTATGATGTCTAAACAAGGAGCTTAAAAAAAAACAAAAAATTGCATTGAGAAGTAAAGAATTCATGGCAAATCAAAGTTAAATCAAAGTTTGAACTTGCTTTTTAGAATTAACTTCAAGTACTTGAAGAAGGTTATGAATCAAAAAAGATGCTACTTAAATACTTTATATTTTGACAAGTGTTACTTTAAGTGGTGATTTTTAAAAATACTTTTATAGATAATAATTGGAATGAATGATCTTACATTTATAAGAAAATTGAATTTTAAATCAGTAATTTTTAAAATATTTTTTACATATTTTTGGGTTTATTTTTTGGCTCTAATATTTAAATATTTCTATGATATTGAATCAATATTAAATAATATTCAATATAAATATTTGATAGTTTTGAATTTCATTTCTATATTTTTAGGCCTACCACTGTCAATTATCTTTGACTTTATTCTGATAAAGCTTTTTGGGTTTTACTATGTTTTATTTTTTTCTCCTGCCCTAACAATTTTAAGTGTGATCCAAGTTCTTATTTTGAGAAGAATTAGATTCAAATTTTCTAGGAATATATTGTTTTTGAAAAAACCATTTAAAAATAGTCTGTATAAATTTTTTGCAAAGATTAAGTTTAGACCACCTTATATTTTAATCATCAGATCCTTCCCAATCTTACCTCATGTCTTAGGAAGTTATATTATTGCCTCTTCGAAAATCAAAAAAAGAATTATAGTGCCCTACACATTTTTAGGATCATTCTTTTACTATATTTTTCTTTTTCTAATAATTGGTTTTGTTTAGTTAAATTTATTTTTCCCAAAATGGGTCTGTAGTTAAAGAAACCTTTAACGTACATTTTTTGTTATTTTTAATGTTACTGATACAAGCTCTGATCGTTTCGCCATTCACATCTATTTCACAGGCTCCGCAACTTCCTGTAAGACAGCCAGTCGGGATTTCTAAACCTGCTTTTTCGGCAGAAGAGAACCAATCATCACCTTCCGAAACGAATGTTTCATTATTATTTGGCCATATAATTTTTATTTTTTGTTCTTTCAACTTAAAAATGACGTGAGATTTAGATGTTTATCGAATTCATTCGCGAGATTATTAATAATAGAATCTCTCTTGTTTTTATAAGATACTGATTTTCTATTTAATAAGGGTAAATTTTTACTCTCCCTTATTAAATTAATATATTGATCTCTCCAACTATCATTTTCAAATATTCCGTGAATATATGTTCCTGCAATAGTCCCACCCCCATTATTTTCTTTGTACCAACCTAGACCTGAGTCTTTGAAGATAGGTTTAATCCTTAGTAATTTTTGAGTTTTATCTATTTCAGTTTGGCCATTGTGAATTTCAAATCCATTAACTTTTGATTTGCATGGCCATAAAGATTCGGAGTTAATTTGACGCGTTAATTTTTTCTCAAAGAAAGTTGTTTTTAATGGCAGTAATCCAATCCCATTAGCTTTTTGTTTAGAAAAATTTTTGGAACCCTCCTTAAAATAGGGATCTTCAAGCGTTGTTCCTAACATTTGCAAACCTCCACAGATTCCAAAAATGTTTCCATTACTATTTGAATAGTCTCTTATATCTTGTGATAAACCTGAATTTTTAAGAAATATTTGGTCTTTAATAGTTTGTTTACTTCCAGGAAGAATAACAAAGTCATATTTCCTTAGGTTTTGCGATTCTCTAATCCATTCAATTAAAATTGATTCTTCATTCTCTAATGGATCAAAATCTGAAAAGTTACTTATAGATGGCAATTTTACAATTCCAACTTTGATCTCAGGATTCGTGAAACGTGATTTTTTTTCTAATAAATCTAAAGAATCTTCTGGAGGAAATGTATCATTTAACCATGGAATAATTCCAATAACAGGAATTTTTGTTTTACTTTCTATCCATTTTTTTCCTTCTTCAAATAATGATAGGTCTCCTCTGAATTTATTTATAATAATTCCCTTAATAAGTTTTTTTTCTTCTGGTTTCATTAATTCAAGGGTTCCTATTATTTGTGCAAATATTCCTCCCCTTTCAATATCAGAAACCAAAATGCAATTTGCATTTAAATACTTAGCAACTCTTAAATTTGTAAGATCTCTATGAATTAAATTCATTTCTACTGGACTACCAGCTCCTTCGATAATTAAACGGCAATTTGGTTTTCTTTTATAAATAGAATTTAGACTTTTTTTAATTACTTCCCAACCTGGAATAAACCAATCTTGGTAGTAATTTTTGGCGGTTGTTATTCCTCTACTTTTACCAAGATGAATAACCTCACTTATTGAATTACCTTGTGGCTTTAATAAAATTGGATTCATCTCTGCAGAAGGGTTAATACCACACGCAAAAGCTTGCAGTGCTTGTGAATATGCCATCTCTCCACCTTCCCAGTCAACCCAAGCGTTGTTACTCATATTTTGTCCTTTAAAAGGGATTGGTTCTTCACCCAAAGTTTTAAGAATTCTGCAAATAGCAGTAACAGTTAAAGATTTTCCTGCTCCACTGGAAGTGCCAAGAACCATTATTGGTTTCTTTATTTCATGTAATTTTGCTTCTAACTCCATAAGTAATTTATATTATTTTTAAAATTTATTAATTAGTAAATTGAATTATAATTTGGTAAAAAATTTGTGTTAATTCTAGCCTCTGCTTCCCAATCTAGAAAGAAATTACTTGAAAATTCTCAAATTGAATTTATTCAAATATCAAGTAACTTTGATGAAACTACTATTCAAGAAAAGAATATATTTAACTTGGCTTTGGAACTATCTTTTCAAAAGGCTAATAGTTTATCTGAAAATATTCAAAAAGTATCATTGCCCAAAGATTTTAATTATGGCCCTTTGGAAATACTTGGGTGCGATTCAATTTTTGAATTTAAAGGAGAAGCTTATGGAAAACCATCTAATAAAGAAGAGGCATTTATTAGATGGAAAAAAATGTCTGGAGAATTTGGATTTTTACATACTGGTCATACTTTAATAATTGGAAATTTTGATTCAATTTCCAAAAATTTTAAAATTACTGAAATAATAAAAAATACAGTAAGTTCAAGAGTTTATTTTTCTAAGTTGGAAGATTGGGAAATCAAGAGTTATGTAGATACAAATGAACCTTTACTTTGCGCGGGAGGATTTGCTTTGGAGGGTATAGGAGGCAAATATATAGAAAAAATAGATGGTTGTTTCAGTAATGTGATGGGGTTAAGCTTGCCATGGCTTAGAAAAAATTTATATAAATAAGAAATATTGAGAAAAAAAAACCCCTATCTATAGATAGGGGTTTTTTATACGAAATAGAAATTAATCTAGATCAGGCAGTTCTAGAGCTGGTTCACTCTTCCTGTCGATTCCTTTTTCGAAACCAGCAGCGGCTGCTCTAGCACGTCCAGCGTGCCAAAGGTGGCCGATAAATGTAAACCATCCTAGGAAGAATTGAGCTGCAGCTAACCATTGTCTTAAGTTAACAAAGTTAACAGCATTTGGCTCTGTAATAATTCCACCAACAGAGTTGATAGAAGCGTTAGGAGCGTGAGTCATATATTCAGCAGCTCTTCTTACTTGCCAAGGCTGAATATCATTTTGGATTTTTTCAAGGCTTAAGCCGTTAGGTCCTCTTAAAGGCTCTAACCATGGCCCTCTGAAGTCCCAAAATCTCATTGTTTCACCACCAAATATAATTTCACCAGTTGGAGATCTCATGAGATACTTACCTAAACCTGTTGGTCCCATTGTTGAACCTACGTTAGCACCAATTCTTTGGTCTCTCACTAGGAAAGTAAAGCTTTGTGCCTGTGAAGCTTCAGCATTAGTTGGACCGTAAAATTCTGAAGGGTAAGCAGTATTGTTAAACCAGATGAATGTTGAAGCAATAAAACTTGCTACACAAATTCCACCAAGTGCATAACTTAGAAGTCCTTCACCATTCCAGATGAATGCTCTTCTTGCCCATCCAAAAGGTTTGGTAAATATGTGGAATATTCCTCCAATGATTGCAGTTATACCCACATAGACGTGTCCACCAACAATATCTTCAATAGAGTTAACACCGATAATTGAACCAGCGCCTCCCCATGGAGATCTAAATAGGTAGCCAAGAATGACTCTTGGATCCAAAGTTGGATTAACAAGTCTGACTTCTCCACCACCAGGTGCCCAAGTGTCATATGCACCGCCAATAAAACACCAGTTCACCGACCATGCTAATGCACCTATACCTAGAACAATCAAATGATATCCAAGGATGTTTGTCATTTGATTTTTATCTCTCCAATCAGTGGAGAAAAATGGGAAATCTTCTTCTAATTTTTCTGGACCTGCTAATGAATGGTAAATACCACCAAAACCAAGAACAGCAGAAGCTATGAGGTGAACCACGCCTGCTTGGAAGAAAGGCATGATATCAGTAACTTCTCCACCAGGGCCTATTCCGTAACCAAACATTGCGACGTGTGGCATACAAATTAAACCTTGCTCCCACATTGGTTTATCAAAGGTAAAATGATTAACCTCAAAGAGCATCATTGCTCCCGCCCAAAAGACTATTAGTCCAGAGTGAGCAATGTGAGCTCCTAATAAACGTCCAGATAAATTGATTAGTCGAGCGTTGCCTACATACCAGGCATAGCCAGTTTCCTCAATACTTTGGTTTGGAGCTCTTAATAAATTATTAAAGGGCGTTTCCACGTGGAAGAACCTCCTCAGGGAATACAAAGTTTTCGTGTGGTTGATCCACAGAAGACATCCATGCTCGCATACCTTCGTTCAAAAGTATATTTTTTGTATAGAAAGTTTCAAATTCTGGATCTTCTGCTGCACGGATTTCTTGGCTTACGAAATCATAAGCTCTCAAGTTTAGTGCTAAGCCGACAATACCAATTGAAGATGTCCACATACCCATAACAGGTACAAATAGCATTAAGAAATGTAAGAAACGTTTGTTCGAGAAAGCAATTCCGAAGATTTGACTCCAGAATCTATTCGCTGTAATCATTGAATAAGTTTCTTCTTCTTGAGTTGGATCAAAAGCTCTAAATGTTGAACTTTGAACTTTACCATCTGTATAAATACTTGTATCTTCATACAAAGTGTTTTGTACTGTAGCTCCATGGATAGCGCAAAGTAGAGCACCACCAAGAATTCCAGCAACACCCATCATATGGAATGGATTTAAAGTGATATTGTGAAAACCTTGAATGAACAGTATATAACGGAAGATTGCTGCAACACCAAATGAAGGTGCGAAGAACCAACTATGCTGTCCTAATGGGTAAATAAGGAAAATACTTGTGAATACTGCAATTACTGCTGAGAAAGCCAATGCGTTGTACGGTCTAATTCCAACAAGGCCAGCAATTTCAAACTGACGAAGCATAAAACCAATTAGGCCAAATACTCCATGTAATGCAACAAAGTTCCAAAGACCACCAAGTTGTAGCCATCTTACGAAACTACCTTGGGCTTCAGGACCCCACAAAAATAGAAGACTGTGTCCCATGGCATCACCAGGGGTACTTACAGCTGCTGTTAAAAAGTTACAGCCTTCAAGATAGGAGCTTGCAACTCCGTGTGTGTACCAAGAGGTAACAAATGTTGTTCCGACAAACCAACCACCTATAGCAAGATATGCGCAAGGAAGTAAAAGTAGTCCGGACCAACCAATAAATACAAAGCGGTCGCGCTTCAACCAATCATCGAGGACATCAAACCATCCTCTTTGTGGGGCGCTACCAACTGCGATCGTCATGAGAAATCGTTTTTAGCTTCGGGATACGCAGTGACTGTAACAAAGATTGAGAGTAATGTGGGGAAATATTTGTATATCTGAAATGCCTTGTAAAGCTTTCCTGACTTTTTTATTAAAAAATAGGTAAGAATACTCCCTTAATTTGTTAAATTATCTGCATTAGGCTCAAAAAAAAGATAAAAATGAATTCAGACCTCACGTCTTTCGATAAAATCGAACAAAAAATTGGCGGATCAAGAAAAATTTCAAATTATATTATTGGTGGAATGTTGACTATTGGGGGTGTAGGTTTCCTTTTGGCTTCTTTATCAAGCTACACAGGAAAGGATTTATTACCCATAGGAAATCCATCGACTTTATTATTTATTCCGCAAGGAATAATAATGGGAGCTTATGGCGTTATAGCTAATCTCTTAAATTTTTATTTATGGTATTTGGTTTATATCAACTTTGGTTCAGGAAGTAATTCTTTTGATAAATCATCAAAATCTGTAGAAATTAAAAGAAAAGGATTATTTAAGGATATTGAAGTCAAGTTAAACTTTGATGAAATTAAATCAGTTAAGTTGGATATAAGTGAGGGATTTAACCCACGAAGAAGGATTGCTTTAGTACTCAAAGGTAGGAAAAAACCTCTCCCGTTAAGCGGCGCAGGGGAACTTAAACCACTACTTCAAGTTGAAGAAGAAGGGGCACGTTTGGCTAAGTTTTTGAATGTTAATTTGGAGGGCTTAAAATAAAAAAATATTTTATAAAAGTAGCTTCTTTAGTTCAGCTTTTGTTTTTGATGACAGCTTGTAGTTTTAAAAAGGAGATAAATTCAAATTATTATTGTCAAAAACTAAGATTTAATTGTATTCAAGTTGATAAGGTTATTTCTTTTAAAACCTCAAAGGGTAATTTTGAGGTTAAACTAGATGGTCAAAACAATCCAGTTACAGTATCAAACTTTTTAGAAAATATAAATAATAATATTTACGTAAATCACAAATTTTATAAGATAATAAATTATCCCCAAATCAAGTTAATACATGGAGGTGTTAATCCGGACAATCAACTTTACAGTAAAGAGAATCAAACTTTGAATAAGGCAATCCCTACGATACCTCTAGAGATAAAATTCAAAGAAGAAAAAAAGCCTAGATATAATTATCAAATAACAAATCCTTATGAAATTAATTATTTAATTAATACTTTTGAGAGGGGGTCAATTGCCATGGTTAAGAGCGGAAAAAATAAATCTTCATCCACCGAATTTTTTTTCGTAACGAATAAATTTCCAGAACTAGACGGAAGATATTCAATTTTTGGAAAAGTTATAAGAGGATTAGATGTACTTGAAAAAATTAATAAAGAAGACTACATAAAGGAAGTTCTGATATCTAATTAGATTTCTAGAGAATATTTGTTAATCTTTAACATTTCTGTATTAACTCCCGAAGAGCGTTTCAGAGCTACTTTGCCAGTTCTTGCTATTTCAAGAATGCCGTAAGGTTCTAGTAATTTCTCTAGAGCAACTAACTTCCCAGGATCCCCTACGACTTCTAGCGTTAAAGCTATATCTGAAACATCAACAACCTTGGCACGGAATATTTGAACAATATCTAGGATATTACTCCGAGTATCTTCTTTCGAGGAAACTTTCAGTAACATCAATTCCCTTTCCACAGCAGCTAAATTAGTAAAATCTACAACTCCCAAAACATTAAATAACTTATTGAGTTGTTTAGTCATTTGTTGAAGAGTCTCATCATCACCTTCTACGACCATTGTTAACCTTGATATCCCTTTGGATTCTGCCGGTCCGACTGCGAGGCTATCAATGTTGAATCCTCTCCTAGCAAAGAGACCTGAGATTCTACTTAAAGCCCCTGACTCGTCTTCTACAAGCACTGATAATGTATGTTTCATATTTAAAAAGTTTTTAAATCTCTAATCCATTCAAAAGAGATTCTATTAAATACTGCATGATCTTCATCATGGATACAATGTCCTGAGTTAGATACTATTTTTAATTTTACCCATCTATGGAAATTTGCAATCCTTTTACCAATAAACAAAGGTATGAAATTATCTTTATCTCCCCAAATTAATAAAAAAGGAACTTTTTTTGAAGCGCTAAGTTTTTTTAAAAGGTAAGAAGCTTGAAAATTTTCATTCCTTGTAGACATTCCAATACACATTGCTCTCAATGATCTAGCAGAAGTTTTCCTTAAAACTGGTTTTGTTACCAAATCTACTAGTTCGCTATCGATATTATCTTTCTTGAAATAGGCAGAATTTAGACCAAGTTTTATTATTCCGAATTTGGTTATTAAAAATAAAATAATCTCTAATGGCAAAAATATGAAGAATATTTTTATAAATCTATCTTTGAAATTTTTTAAAAATGGTCTTATTGTACTTTTTTTCTTGCTTAATTGAATTTGATCTGGCAGTGGCGATGCAACAACTGTTTCAATCTCATCCTCTAGTAAAACAGCGCATGTTAAAGCAACTAATGATCCAAGGGAGTTGCCAATAAGAATTACTTTCCTGGGATTCTTTGGCCTTATGACTTGCGCAATAAAGTCTTTCACCTGATTGGACCAAATCTCATTATTTAATTTCCCAATTTGATTTATTCCAGGTTGATCTGAATCTCCAAAACCTAATAAATCTATTGAATAAGAGGCACAATTCTTGTTTGCAAAATATTCTAAATTGTTTCTCCAATGTTTTTGATTAGCGCCAAATCCGTGGAGAAAGATAATTGGAATTTCATTATCTTCGCCTATAACACTCCAACAAATTTTAAAACCATTCCAATTCCAGTAATTAGAAAATCCAATATTTTCTTTTTTGTAATGGAGATTCATATATTCAAAATTTTCAAGATATTTGCATTATCTACTTTTTTAACAAAAAAATGTATATAGAATGTAAATTATAGTAATGATTGAGTTTTACTATGGCTAAAGAAATTTTTAGTATTGCAGCAGTTTTTTGGATACTCATACCAATAGGATTGGTTGGAGGAGCATTGTTATTAAAGTTCCAAGGGGATTGATTCTCACGAATACATAATAAATTGAGTTATGGTCTACAGGTTAAGTAAATCTTAAATATGAAGATTCTTTTAGTAGGGGCAACAGGAACACTTGGTAGGCAAATAGCAAAGCAAGCTATAGAAGATGGACACGAAGTAAGATGCTTCGTTAGAAACCCAAGAAAAGCTTCTTTTCTACAAGAATGGGGTTGTGAGCTGACAAAAGGTAATTTATTAAACTCCTCTGATATTGAATATGCATTGCAAGGTATTGAGGTTGTTATTGATGCCGCTACCAGTAAACCAGATGATCCTAGAAGTATTTATGAGACAGATTGGGATGGAAAAGTCAACTTGTTCAATGCTTGCGATTCTCTAAATGTAAAGAGAGTCATATTCCTCTCAATCCTCTTAACAGAAAAATTTAGAAATGTTCCATTAATGGATATAAAATATTGTACTGAAAAACTTCTTGAGCAATCTGATCTAGATTATACAATTTTCAAATGTGCAGCTTTTATGCAAGGAGTTATAAGTCAATTTGCTATTCCAATTTTAGATAGTCAAGCAGTCTGGATGAGTGGAACTCCAACGAAGATTGCTTATATGAATACTCAAGACATGGCTAAAGTTATTGTCTCATCAGTAGATAATTCAAAAACCCATAAGACATCATTACCATTGGTTGGTCCCAAAGCATGGGATTCAAACGAAGTTATATCCTTATGTGAAAAATTTAGCGAAAAGAAGGCTAAAATTTTTAGAGTTTCTCCTTTTCTGATTAGTGTTACTCAAAAAGTAGTTTCTTTTTTCCAAGACTCTTTAAATGTTGCTGAAAGGTTGGCTTTCGCTGAAGTAACAAGTAGTGGAGAATCACTAGATGCTGACATGAGCAACACCTACGAAATATTGAATCTAAAAAAAGAAGATATGACTTCCTTAGATAGTTATATCAAAGAATACTATCAACAAATACTTAAGAGATTAAGGGAAATGGAAGCTGATCTTAATATTGAAGAAAAAAAGAGATTACCTTTTTAATATTGCAATTTTAGATCTTTATAGTATATTTGTACTATCTCTATAAAATAATCAATGTCTGTTTCTAAGTCAAAAAATCTCGAACGAAAACTTGATAATTTTGCAAAAGAAGCAAAAAATGAATTGAACAACGTTTGTGGATCCACATTATGGGAAAGTCTTGGATTTGTTTTTTTTGATCAATTAGAAGATTCTGAAAAAATAGCAAAAGCTAATTTTTACTATGGTCAACTTCAATTAATTAAAGAAATTCAATTTTCAATTTAAGTTGAATTTCTTTAATTTTTGATTTGTATTTTTTCATATTAATTTGGCCAATCTTTTTCTGATAATATAAATGTAGTAAAAAATTATTTAATGATTGAAACTTCTGGTGTAATAGAAAAAGAGCAGGGAAATGGTTTTTATTTGGTTACTTTAGAGCAGCCGGAAGGACATCAATGTTTATGCAGAGCTGCTGGTAAATTGACTAAATTTAGAATTAAATTATTGGCTGGTGATAAAGTTTTAGTTGAGATTAGTCCTTACGACCTTTCTAGAGGAAGGATAACTTATCGGGAGAGGAATGCAGGTGGTTCAAAACCTACAACTAATAAAAATAATCCCAAGAGAAATAATAAATAAGTCCCGAATCACTTTAGATAATATTTTTTATCGCTTCGTTAAATTCACTTCTTTGTTTAACGCCTTGCCATTGTTTTTTTAATAATTTTTCTTTAAAAAGTTGAACTGTTGGTGTGCCGTTAATTCCAGCTTGTTTTGCAATATCTTGATCTTTATCAATATCTATTTCAACGCCGAGAACTGCACCATCAAGTTCTTTAATTACTCTTTTTAATTGAGGTTTCAAAACATGACATGGACCGCAGCTTGGGGAACTAAAAATAACTAGTATAGGTTTTTTACTCTCATGATAAAGTTTCCTTAATGCATAACTGCCTTTTTGCCATTCAGCGTTTGCATCAAAGGTTTCTTCATTCACTTCGTCTTCATTAAATTCTGATGAGTTAAGTTTTTTTTCTGGTTCGGGTGATTCTCTGACTATTGTTTTTGCTAAGTTTTTCTTGGCTAGCCACCTTTCAGTAGCTAATGCGGCCATACAACCTGTTCCTGCAGCAGTAACTCCTTGTCTCCATTCTGAATCGACAACGTCACCTGCAGCGAAAATGCCTTCAATAGATGTCTCTGGCCGACCTGATTTGCACGCAATATATCCTTTATTATCTAAATCAATTTTGTTGCCTAAGAACTTTGTATTAGGGGTATGTCCTATTGCATAAAAAAGCCCTTTAATATTGATTTCACCTTTACCTTTTTGAGAGTGAATAGTTTCTATTTTCTCAAGCCATTCAGAACCATTAGCTTTCTCTACTTTTGTGTTCCAGTGGATTTCTATTTTTGAATTAGCTTTTACTCTATCAACCATTGCTCCACTAGCTCTTAATTTTTCTGATCTAACAATCAAATGAACTTTGCTACCATACTTTGTTAGGTATGCGGCTTCTTCACATGCAGAGTCGCCTCCACCTATAACAGCTAATTCTTCATCTCTGAATTGTGGGGTTGCTCCATCACATATTGCACAAGCACTTATTCCTTTACTCCAGAATTTATCTTCATTTATCACTCCTAATCTATTTGCACTTGCTCCAGTTGCAATAATAATTGAGTTAGCTTTTATATCCCCCTCTAAAGTTTTTAATTCAAAGGGATGTGAATCAGTGTTTATTGAAATAACATCACTTTCGTATAAATTAGTACCCCATCTCTCTGCCTGAGCCTTCATTAAATCCATCAATTCAGGACCTAGTACTCCATCAGGGAAACCTGGATAATTTTCAACAAATGTTGTAGTCATTAATTGCCCTCCAGGAATTCCACCAGAATTAAATCCTGTTACAAGCAAAGGTTGGAGATTGGCTCTAGCCGCATATATTGCTGCAGTGTAACCCGCCGGACCTGAACCAATAATTACTACATTTTCAACGTTAGAACTTTCTTTATTTTCCATTTTTGCAGATATCACTACTAAATAATAATAAACAAACCTAAATAATGTCGGACGGATCTAACTCGAAAGATTTATTATTTAATCGTTTACTTTTTGATCTAATAATTCTTTTAATTCCTTTGGAAAGTTTAAAACAGAATCTTTTAAATTTTCGTTTTTTTCTCCAATATGTAATATCCACTCTCTAAATTCTTCTGCAATTGCATAGCTATCTTCATATCTTTCTAGAGTATCCATTGCAGAAATTCTGTTGGTAGCCCAACAAGTCGCAATATCTATCCTTTTCCTAATGAAATTGTCCATAGAAACTTAAAAATTTGTATATAGATAAACACAAAAAAAGGTTTAAGTATTGTCTAATAAGTTACAACTTCGTAATTCCAAACAATAATTTAATGTTTAATTTATATTTGAGTCAATTTTCGAGGAAATTATAAAGAAAATGTAAAAAAATAGTGTTAAACTGCTTCACTATGGTTTGCAAGTAGCCTTTCCACTTCCTCAAAACCCTCTTTAGCGGAATTTATTGCAAGTTCCTCGCTAACTTTTTCTTCTGACATTAATTTTGCGGATATTTTCTTTAAAAGAGTTTCTTTTTTTTCTCTTAGTGAAATAACAATTTCTTCTTCAATAATAGATTTTATCGCTTTAGAAATTATTTTTTTGTCATTTGCTTCCTCAAATGTGCCTTGGACTAATTCCTGAATAAATAATCGATGCACCTCACTACTTCTTAGAAAACTTTCTGTGGCATTAATAATTCCTTCAACAAGAGCTTCATCAGGTTCAGAATCATTTTCTGCCAGCTTAAATTCCCAATCTAAATGTCTTCTTTGCCAACCTGCCGAGTGGAGACTGGGCATGACGGTCTGTGAATAAGTATCAACTGACATTTCATAAATTCTCTCAGCTAATTTCTCACACCAGTCCTTACCATGCTTTTCTAGATTTTTCTGCATAGCTTGTCTTGGAACAGCATGACCACCATGATGACTGTGACATACTCCATCAGGACATTCGATTGCTTTTATACTCATTGGATCATTTGGCATCTACATATTCTAGATAGCTATTTTTTAAAGAAAAGAAAATATATTTTTAACAAAAATCCAAGACTTTTGACTTTCTTCAATTTATATTTAGTATGTTAAAAAAATAAATAAATTGACAAAGATACTTATTCCTTCCGAAACAAGCCCTGGTGAAAGGAGAGTTTCAGCTACACCAGAAGCAGTCAAGAAATTAAAAAGCCTTGGATGTGATGTTTATATAGAAAGTTCAGCGGGAAAATTATCAGGATTTAGTGACTTATCATATGAAGAATCGGGCGGAACAATAATAAATAATTTTGACCAAAAAATTTGGAGTGAAGCGGATTTAATATTCTGTGTTCAAACCCCATCAGAGGATAATTTAACTAAATTAAAGAAAGGCGCTGTTCTTCTTGGTCTTCTTAACCCATACGGTAACAAGGAGCTTCTCAGAATTATTAATAATAATAAGATTTCAGCTTTATCACTAGAGTTGCTTCCAAGGATTAGTAGAGCGCAATCTTCTGATGTTCTCTCTTCTCAGGCCAATATCGCCGGATATAAAGCAGTTCTTTTAGCTGCAAGTGAGTTGGATAGATATTTCCCAATGCTTATGACTGCAGCAGGCACAGTCCAACCTGCCAAAGTAGTGGTACTTGGAGGAGGGGTCGCAGGATTGCAGGCAGTTGCGACAGCAAAAAGACTTGGTGCAATAGTATTTGTATCTGATATTAGACCTGCTGTTAAAGAACAAGTAGAGTCCTTAGGAGCAAGATTTATAGAACTTCCTGAAGTGGACGAAAAGCCCGGAGAGGCAGGAGGTTATGCAAAAGCCGTAACACCCGAATTTCTCTCAAAACAGAAGTCTACTTTAACTAAATATTTATCTGAAGCTGATGTTGCTATATGTACTGCGCAAGTTCTTGGTAAAAAGGCCCCTGTTTTAATAGACTCACCCATGATTGAAAAAATGAGGCCTGGAGCAGTAGTTATTGATTTAGCAGTTTCTCAGGGAGGGAACTGCGAAGGAACAAAATCAAATGAAACTATTTTCAAAGATGGGGTAAAACTTATAGGAGCGGGCGAATTACCCTCTTCAGTCCCTTACGATGCAAGTTCGCTTTATGCTAAGAACTTAACATCTTTAATTACACCATTTATAAAAGATGGTGTAATTAAATTAGATAAAGAGGATGAACTCATTTCTGGATGTTTATTAAGCGATGAAGGAGTTGTTCTTCAAAATAAAGTTTTTGAAAATTGAGGTTTTAAAATTATGTCTTTTATAAATCTTCTTTGGGTTCTTTTACTTGGTAGTTTATTAGGCCTCGAGTTAATTGGAAAAGTTCCTCCTACTCTTCACACACCCCTAATGAGTGGAGCAAATGCAATTTCAGGAATAACAATGCTTGCAGCATTAACTTGTATCGTAAAAGCAGAAGGTAACGTCCCACTTTTAATCATTGGTTCAGTTTCTCTTGGATTTGCTCTTTTCAACGTTGTAGGCGGTTTCTTTGTAACTGATCGAATGCTTGCGATGTTTAGTCGTAAACCATCAAATAAGAAGTAATTTTGAACATGACTCTACCTGAAATCATTCAATTCGTAATTGACCTTCTAGCCGTACTTTTGCTGGCTTTGGGAATAAAAGGATTGTCAAAAGTAAAATCAGCAAGGGATGCCAATAGATTAGCTGCATTTGCAATGTCGCTATCAGTAGTTGGATTACTTTCTTATTATTTGGGAACATCTGGAATTGCTATTCAGTCTTGGATTTGGATAATAATCGGATCAATCACAGGAAGTTTATTCGGAGCAATACTTGCAAAAAAAGTACCTATGACCTCTATGCCTGAAACAGTTGCATTGTTCAATGGTTGTGGAGGGATGTCATCACTTTTGGTGGCCTTGGGAGTAGCTATTTTCCCTATATCTAGTAGTTCACTTATTAACCAAGTTTCTATATCTGTTTCAATATTTGTTGGTGCCATAACTTTCACAGGTTCAATTGTGGCAATGGCAAAGCTACAGGGTTGGTTGTCAACCCCAGGATGGACGCAGAGCAAAGTTAGACATTTTGTAAATATTGTTTTTGCAGTTGCTTCCTTAATAGCCTTTTTTGATTTGATAAACGGTAATACCAGTTCAATTTGGCTTTTAGTTATAGTTTCTTCTCTATTAGGTATTGGAGTTACGTTGCCAATTGGTGGAGCTGATATGCCAGTTGTTATTTCTTTATTAAATAGCTATTCAGGGATTGCTGCAGCAGCGGCAGGTTTCGTTGTAAATAGTCAGCTTTTGATAATAGCAGGAGCAATGGTTGGAGCGGCAGGTCTAATACTGACTCAAGTAATGTGCAAGGGTATGAATAGATCATTGGTCTCAGTTCTTTTTGGAGGATCTTTATCTGCTCAAAGTACGGCCTCTTCTGGTTCAGGAGAATATACAAATATAACTTCTTGCAGTGTTGAAGAATGTGCATTGACTTTAGAAGCAGCCAACAAGGTAATTATTGTTCCTGGTTATGGTCTGGCAGTAGCTCAAGCTCAACATACTTTAAGAGAAGTGACAAAGAAACTAGAGCAAAATGGTATTGAAGTTGTTTACGCAATTCATCCTGTAGCAGGGAGGATGCCTGGACATATGAACGTACTTTTAGCAGAAGCAGATGTTCCTTACGAACAACTTAAAGAGATGGACGTTGTAAATCCTGATTTTCCAGCAACGGATGTTGTTTTAGTTTTAGGAGCAAATGATGTGGTTAATCCTCAAGCTAAAAATGATAGCTCTTCTCCTTTATATGGCATGCCAGTTCTTGATGTGCAGGAAGCAAGAACGGTATTTGTAATTAAGCGTGGTATGAGTGCAGGTTACTCCGGAATAAAAAATGATTTATTTGATCTGCCTAATACCTCAATGGTCTTTGGTGATGCAAAAAAGGTACTGAATGATTTGATTGGAGAATTAAAGGATCTTGGAGTTGGGGAGAAATAATAGTATATCTTTTAGTTTTTCAGATTACGTAAAAAATAAGCCATTTCGAGAAGTCTTACCTTGGATAGGTGGCGACTTACAAACTTTGAGAGATACTTTTATTATTGATTTTGGTAAATCAAAAAAAAATAAAAAAATATTCTTTCCGATTAATAAAATTCTTTCTAAAAAATTTGAATGTGATTATCTTTTAGGTTTTTTAGAATTACCTGAAAATTTAAAATCACTTAGGGGTTTTGTAATCGTTACACATGGTTTAGGGGGCTCAACAAAACGGTTTGGTTTAAGAAGAATATCTAGGAAATTAGCTAATAATGGTTTTGGAGTTCTTAAATTAAATCTAAGAGGATCTGGATCAGCGAGATATTTAGCTAAAGGAAATTATTGTGCTAGATGTTCCAGTGATGTTATTTCAGCAATTAATTATTTTAAAAAATTCATTAATTTAGAGTTTAAAGATCTCATTAAGATGAATAATCTTCCAATTTACGGAGTTGGATTATCTTTAGGCGGAACAATTCTTTTAAATGCCTGCCTAGATTACGATGAAGACAAAGGAGAAAAACTTTTAGATGGCCTTGCCTCCGTTAGTACCCCTTTAGATTTATCTTCATGCAGTCTCTGTATTGAAAAACCTAGAAATTCTATCTACCAAAAATGGTTACTTCACCGCTTAAAAAATCAGTTATGGGAGGGATTTAATGATGAAGGCAAACTCCTTGATAACGAGAAATTAAGAATAAAAATTAGAAATTTAAAAAGTATAAGAGAATTTGATCAGAAATTTACAGCTCCTAGTTGGGGATTTAATTCTTTAGAGGATTATTATATTAAAGCTTCTCCAATATTTAGAATCAAAAACTCAATAAAAAAATTACCTCCAATGCTTTTTATTCATGCCAAGGATGATCCCTGGGTTCCATATAAGGATACTTTGAATTTAAGAAAAGAATCTATTGATAAATTCACTATTTTTATAACCGAAAAAGGAGGTCATAATGGTTTTCACTCGATTAATGGCTGCTGGTCAGACGAAGTCGTAAAGAACTGGTTAATTAGTATCTAGGATTATTTAAAAATGGTGTTTTTTTAAAAATCCATTTTTCTATTGGCTTACCGTTAATAATATGTGAGGTAAAAATCTCTGAAATTTTTTCTGGAGAAACTTTCTCATACCAAATACCATCAGGCCAGACAAGAAGAATTGGGCCGTTCTTACATACTCTTAAACAGTCAGCTTTTGATCTTAATATATGAACGTTTTTGATAGAGGGATCATTCTCAAATTTTTTTAAAGTCTTTTTCAGACATTCCCATGCTTTTTGACCTTCATTGCCTTTAAAGCATTTCTGTTTTGTGGGTGTTGCGCATAGTAGAAGATGTTTTTTAATATTCACTTTTATCCAATACTTACGTATTTTTTCCCTTTTTTAATTTCTTGCTTAACAAAAAGTCTGGCCCAATTGTCTACCTCAAGAATATCCTCCAATTCGGGACTCAAATTCAAATTCTTCATATGTGATTCACAAGCTTTACTTATAAATATTGGAATTTCTTGAAAAGAAATTTTTTCTTTGAGGAATTGTTCAACAGCCATTTCATTAGCAGCATTTAAGACTGCAGGCATAGTCCCAGAAGATTTTCCTGCAGCATAGGCAAGTCCCATGCATGGATATTTAAACTCGTCTGGCTCTTTAAAAGTTAATTTCCCAATTTCACTTAGGTTTAATCTTTTCCAATTTGTTTTAAATCTTTTAGGCCAACTCATCGCATATAAAATAGGTAGCTTCATATCTGGCCAACCTAATTGAGCTAATACTGAAGAATCTTCCATCTCAATCATTGAATGAATAATACTTTGAGGGTGGATAACTATTTCGATATTTTCGTAAGAGGTCCCGAATAAATAATGAGCTTCTATAACTTCTAATCCTTTATTCATAAGAGTTGCAGAATCTACAGTTATTTTTTTACCCATATCCCAATTAGGATGTGAAGTCGCATCTTCCACTGTGACATGCTTTAAATCCTCAACGGCCCAATCTCTGAAAGCACCACCAGAAGCTGTTAAATGTATGGCTTTTAATCCCTTAGGCATCACTCCTGTTGAAAAATCTGCATTTTCATAATTAGGTAATCCTTGTAAACATTGAAAGATAGCAGAGTGTTCTGAATCAGCAGGTAATAGCCTACTATTATTTTTCTTTAATGCAGGAATAACAATTGGTCCTGCCGCAATTAAAGTTTCTTTGTTAGCAAGTGCAATATTTTTCCCCGCATTAATTGCTGACATTGTTGGAATTAAGCCTGCACAACCTACTATCCCTGTTACCACAGTATCTGCCTTATCCCATGCTGCAACTGCGTTAATCCCCTGCTTTCCACCTAAAACCAAGGGAGCATCATCTAAATCTAAGTTATTAATATTATCTTTTAAATCTTCTATAAGACTTTCATCCTCAATTGCAACTACCTCTGGTTTATGTGTTTTAACTTGTTGAGTTAATAAATTAATATTTCTTCCTGCAGAAAGAGCTACGGCTTTAAACTTATCAGGCTGCTCACTAGCTATTTCGAGAGTTTGAGTCCCTATTGAACCAGTAGAACCAAGCACAGTAATGTATTTCAATTTTCTCTGATATTTCTAATATCTTCCCATTTAAAGGTGTATTTAAAAAACAAAAATTTCAAATTGGTTTTTTTCTTAAAATTTAGACCCTTATCCATGTTGTTATTTCCTTTGATTGATCAATAAGTTCAATACCTTTTTCTTTTAACAAATTTCTTATTTCATCGGCCTTCGCATAATTCTTTTCCATTTTTGCTTTCAATCTTTCATCAATAAGAGATGATATTTCTTCTTCTGTTATTTTATTTTCTTTTACTAAAACTTCTTTTTTAAGACCAAGTACCTCAGTCAACTTTGCAAGAGCTTTAAAATTTTCAAGTAGAAAGAATTTTTGATTTAGGTCTACTTTAAAACCTTCAACCCTTTGAAATTGGTTTAAAAAGTTTTTTATTGGTTTCGCTAAATCGTAAATAACTGCAATAGCACCTGCTGTATTGAGGTCATTCCCCAGAGCCTCAGAAAATTTAAGCGTTTTTTGAGATAATTCAAAACTTATTTTCTCTTTATATTCTTCTTCGATAAATTCATCTTTATCAATAGATCTAAAAACACCTTTTGTAAGATCCATAAAAGAAAGGGCTACATTAATATTTTTCCAAGCTTCTGAAGCACTCCTTAAAGCTTCTTCAGTAAAATCAAGTGGTTTTCTATAATTCACGGTCATAACAAAATATCTCAAAGTCATAGGGCTTATACCTGACTTAATTAGCTCTCTGATAGTTTTGAAATTTTTAAGGGATTTACTCATCTTTTGTCCATTTACATTGACCATCCCATTGTGTAACCAATAGTTCGCTAGCTTTTTGCCATTGGCTGCTTCTGATTGGGCGATTTCATTCTCATGATGTGGAAAAATCAAATCAGAACCACCTAAATGGATATCGATAGTATCTCCTAATTCATTTTTAACCATTGCCGAACATTCAATATGCCATCCTGGCCTACCTTTACCCCATGGCGAATCAAAAAATGGTTCATCATCTTTGGCTTTTTTCCATAGCGCAAAGTCTTGCGGATTAAGTTTTTTACTATTTTCCTCATTAACCATTCTTCCTTGCTGATTGATATTTTGTTCTTGTAAATTTTGATTACTTAGCTTTCCATAATTTTTATTTTTGAAAACAGAATAATAAACGTCTCCATCCCTAGAGTATGCATAACCCTTGTCCTCAAGGATTGTTATGAAGGAACAGATATTGCATATATGATTCGTTGCTCTTGGCATGCTGTCCGGACGCATTATCCCTAAAGAATCCATATCTTTGTGAAATTCAATGATATTCTTTTCAGATACTTCCTTCATTGAACTGCTTTCTTCTTTCGCTCTTTTTAAGATCTTGTCATCAATATCTGTAAAATTTTGAACATACTTCACTTTGAAATCACTGTAAATTAAAAATCTTCTCAATACATCCCAAGCGATATAACTTCTGGCATGACCAAGATGACATAAATCATAAACAGTTACCCCACAACAATAAATTTTTACTACATCATCAATAGGCTTAAAAACCTCAACTTTTTTGCTTAAAGTATTAAAAAGTTTGATCATCTTAAAATAAGTATTTCATAAGGTTTATTTTGTCTCCATCCAATTGTCTCCAATTCCAACATCAACTAAAAGAGGCACATTTAATTTTACACAATCTTCCATAGTCTTCTTAACTAATTTCGTCGTAATTTCCAAAGAATCTGGTTCAACTTCAAACAATAATTCATCATGTACTTGTAAAAGCATTTTTGCTGGAACATTCATTTCTATGAATTTTTTATTTAGTTGAACCATTGCAATTTTAATAATATCTGCACTTGAACCCTGAATTGGGGCATTGGCTGCGGCTCTTAGTGACTGTGCTTCCATGCCAGCTCTTCTTGCGGCTTGCAAGTCAATTTCGTAAGGATCTTTTCCTAGTAATCTTCCAAGTCCATTTTTATCAAACTTAAATTCTCTCTTTCTACCAAAAATTGTTTTTACATAACCTTTTGATAAGGCAAGCCTTTCTTGAAGTTCAAGAAATTTGAAAATTTTTGAATATCTTTCTTTGTATTTTATTAGGAATTCTTTTGCTTCTGGAGTACTTACTCCTGTAGAACGTGCAAACTTTTTTATCCCCATACCATAGATAACTCCGAAATTTATAGTTTTCCCAACTCTCCTCTCATCAGAAGAAATTTCTTCTTTCTCAAAAATTAATCTTGCAGTCAAAGAATGAATGTCATCATTTTTATGAAATGCATTTATTAGTATTTCTTCATCCGCTAAGTGAGCGAGTATTCTTAATTCGATCTGAGAATAATCAGCTGATAAAAGTTTCCAATTTTTTTCAGGCAAGAATGCTTTTCTGATTCTCCTACTAAATTCAGTCCTAACAGGGATATTTTGAAGATTAGGATTGCTACTACTTAGTCTCCCAGTCGCTGTAGCAGCTTGATTAAAGTTTGTATGAACTCTCCCTGTTTTTTCGTTAATAAGATTTGGGAGAGCATCAATATAGGTGCTAAGTAATTTGCTAAGAGTTCTATGTTTTATTAAATGTTGGACTATTTCATGTTCGTCGACTAATCTTTCCAGAACTACTGCATCCGTGCTCCATCCTGTTTTTGTTTTCCTTGATTTTTTCTTGTCCAAATTTAATTTTTCAAACAAGATCTCACCAAGTTGTTTTGGTGAAGATAGATTGAAACTTTCCTCTGCTAACTCATAAACTTTACTTTCAATATCTTCTAAGGTGCTTTTTAATTCTTTGGAGAGTTTATCCAAATAAGGGATGTCGATAGTTATGCCATTCATTTCCATTTGTGACAATACCGGCTCTAAAGGTAGCTCGATTTCTTCGAACAATTTGATTAATTCATCTTTTTCCTTTGAAAAACTTTCTTTAAAAATTTTGACAATCTTAAAAGTTAGAAAAACATCATAACCGCAGTAAATACTTGCTTCATCAATATCAACAAATGAAAAGTCTTTATTTTTTCCAACTGTCTCCTTAAATGAAGGAGGCTTAAATCCAAATAATCTAAAACTAATTTCACTTAACCCATGTTTCTCCTGATTATTAAGAAGGTAGTCTGCTAACAAGGTGTCAAAGGTTACTCCTTTAAGATCAAGTCCATGATTAAAAAATATTTGCCTATCAAATTTAGAATTTTGAAGTGCCTTTTCTTTTTTTGGATCTTCTATCCAATTTCTTAGCTTTGAGAAAACATCTTCAATTGATAATTGATTGGGGGTCTCCTTTTTTGTTTGATGACCAAGAGGTATATAAAATAAATCATCATTTTCTTCTCCAAGACATAACCCTATCCCAACAAGTTCCGCATCGATTGGATTTAAACTATTGGTCTCTGTATCTAAAGAAACTATTTGATTAGTCTTATCTAATCTTTGAATTAATTTATCAAGTAATTCGAAATCATTTACAACAGTTACGTTGACTTTAGGGATTTTATTTTCACTATTTTCTAATTCATTATTGCCTGCGACTTTTGGTGCCTTCTCCTCCTCTTTAGCTACATTATTTTTGTCAAAACCACCTTTGCTGAAAGTTGAATTGAAAATATCAATTTGTCTAAGTAGTGTTGATAGTTCTAATTTTTTCAGTGACTCTGAAAGTAGTTCTTTATTTATATTTTTTAATTCATAACCGTTACTTAAAATTAAAGGCACCTCAGTATTTATTTTTGCTAAATCTCTGGAAAGAAAAGCATTATGTTTATCGTTTCTGAGCTTTTCAATAACTGAACCTTTGATGAATCCTTTATATTTCTTATCGTTGTTCTGCTGAATCTTGTCCAAAGCCTGATAGATTCCATCAAGCGTATCGTTCTCTTTTAGTAGATTAATTGCAGTTTTTGGTCCTACTCCTTTAATACCTGGAATATTATCAGAACTATCACCAGTTAGGGCTTTGAGATCAACTACTCTTTCTGGCGCAACACCTAATTTTTCTTTTACTCCATTTTCATTCATAAGAGTTGGATTTCCACTTTTCGCATATGGACCACCACCCATATAAAGTACATAAATGTCTTTTTGATCATCTACTAATTGAAATAAGTCCCTATCTCCAGAAAGAATATTCACGCACCATCCTTTAGAAGAAGCATCATTTGCGATTGTGCCTAGGAGATCATCTGCTTCGTATCCTGGAGATTTAAAAATTGGTAAATTAAGGCTTTCTTCTAAAATGATTTCTAGTTGTTCAATATCCTGAAAAAAAACATCTGGTGCTACATCTCTATTGGCCTTATAATTTGGATCTAATTCATGTCTGAAAGTAGGTTTTTCGGTATCAAAAGTAATACAAACACCCTCCGGACTAATATTTTTGCAATTATCAAGAAGGCTTTTTAGAAATCCATAAGTCACACTTGTTGGGAATCCCTCTTTGGTTGTTAAACCTCCATCAATCCCTTTGCTAAATGCATAGAAGCTTCTAAAAGCAAGTGAATGGCCATCGACTAAAAGTAAAATTGGTTTTTTAGAGTTTTCAGATTTTAAACTCATTTTCTCTTCTTAGCCCAAGGTGGAATATCAATAAAGATTTGCTCTCCAGGTTCTAATCCATCAATTACTGAAGTTTTATTTCCGCTACTAATACCAATTTCAATTTTTTCAAATTTGGGAGAATTGTTTTTATCAACTTTCAAAATTCCCTTTTCACCTTTTTCTGTGACAATTGAAACTGTTGGAACTAAGATTTTTTCTTCTTTACCTTCGACTCTAAATTCAAGATCTGCAGTCATTCCAATTTTAATTTCTTCAGAAATATCTTGAAAATTTAATGTTACTTCGAATGAGGTTACATTATTATCTTTTACAGCTCTTGTAGCTATTTTTTTAACTATGGCACTATATTTTTTTGAGGGATAAGCTTCTATTCTTACTAAGGCTTCTTGACCTGTTTTTATTCTGCCAATATCACTCTCAGGAACTTTAGCAACAATTTCTAAACCCTCTGATAGTTCAAAAATAAAGTTCTTGGTTTTAGGGTCTGAACTTAAGTTTGTAGTTGGTGTGACATATGATCCTATCTCAGCATATTTTGCAGTTATCTTTCCTCCATAAGGAGCTTTAATTAGATAGAAACTTTTTTCAGCTTTTGCATCATTTAGTTTGGCGCTACTAATGTTGTAGTTATTTTTATAACTTTCATAGTCTTCTTTACTTACTGCACCCTCTTGATATAAATATTCCCTTCTTAAAAATTCAGATTTTTGTTTTTCTGCGTTTAATTCAAGTTCTTCAATTTTATAGATAAATTCTTCATCATCAAGAGAAGCTAAAACCTGATCTTTTTTTACAAGATCGCCCTCATCTACTTTGATTTCTTTTATTACGCCTTGCATCCGAGGCCCAATATTGCTTGTCCTTATTGCTTTTACTTCACCACTAGTATTAATTGAATCTGAGAGGATTCCTTTTTCCACTTGAACTACAAAATCAGAAATATCTTTTGACTTATTTTTCTTGAAGGAATTGGTTATAAAAACGATAAATATAGCTAGAGAAAGCAATATAATTCCACTTCTTAAATTTATATTTTTTTTTATTAAATCAAACATTTCTTTTTAAAGCAGAGGTAGAGAATATTTAGGAACTAAATAAATAATCAAGACGATTATAATTAACTTATCCAAGATTGGTTAAGTAAATACTATATTACTAGAAGATGTTTTCTTTATAATTTTTCCATAAGTTTTTTCAAATGTTAAAAGCAGGTATTATTGGATTACCAAATGTTGGAAAATCAACTCTATTTAATGCACTTGTAGAAAATGCTAAGGCTCAAGCGGCTAATTTCCCCTTTTGTACTATAGAACCTAATAAAGGCATAGTTTCAGTCCCAGATCAAAGGTTGAGAGAGTTAGGTAAGTTAAGTTCTAGCCAAGATATTATCCCAACAAAAATTGAATTTGTAGACATCGCAGGACTAGTAAAAGGAGCTAGTAAAGGAGAAGGTTTGGGAAATAAATTTTTATCAAATATTAGGGAGGTTGATGCAATAGTTCATGTTGTAAGGTGCTTTGAAGATAGTGATGTAATTCATGTTTCTGGAAAGGTCGATCCCTTGGATGACATTGAGATAATTAATCTGGAATTGAATTTAGCTGATTTATCTCAACTCCAAAAAAGAAGAGAAAGAATTAAAAAACAGGTTAGAACCAGTAAAGAGGCGGCAAAAGAAGACACCTTATTAGAAAAAATTGAAGAAGAGCTAGAGAAAGGCCTTTCAGTTAGATCAATATCTTTGAGTGAAGAAGAAAATTTAATAATTAAGCAACTAGGCTTCCTTACTGCTAAACCAATTATCTACGCAACGAATTTAAATGAAAATGATTTAGCTGAAGGTAATGCTTTCTCATCAAAAGTTCAGAGTTTTGCGAGCAATGAAAATACAGAATGTATAAAAATATCAGCGCAAGTCGAATCTGAATTAATAGAGTTAGAACCAGAAGACAAAAAAGACTATCTTATGGGTTTAGGAGTAGAGGAAGGGGGATTAAGTTCTTTAATTAGATCAACATATAAATTATTGGGATTGAAAACTTATTTCACTACGGGAGAAAAGGAGACAAAAGCATGGACTATAAAAGATGGGATGACTGCGCCACAGGCAGCAGGAGTAATTCATACTGATTTTGAAAAAGGATTTATAAGAGCTCAGACTATTTCATATCAAAATTTAATTGATTCAGGTTCAATTGCCAATGCAAAAACTAAAGGTCTTTTAAGAAGTGAAGGGAAGGAATATATTGTTAACGAAGGAGATGTAATGGAGTTTTTATTTAATGTTTAATAAGTCTCTTAAGGCTTACTATTTTGCTTTTTGAATTTAAATTCAAAAAATGAAATTAACAAAATTAAGATACATCCTAAGCAACTTCCTATTAACCCAAAAACAATGGTTGTAAAGCCATCATCGTAGCCATATTGTATTTGTGGTAAGTGAGGAGGTATTGGCATTATTTTTCAACAGAATTTTCAATATCTTCAAGTAAATGTTTAGTTGATCTACTAAAACCATTAGTTTTTAAATAGTTTTGAGCCTCTCTAAATTTTTCAGCTACTCTTTTTGCATAAGGAGTATTCATGGAATTTTGAGTCATGTTGAAAATGCGACTAATTCTATAATCTGATTTAGATAAACCCTTGATAAGTATTCAAAAATACAAGAATATAAAATTAGGATTTTTTACTTACTAAAAAATTTATTGTGAAAAGTTCTTGATTCTCCAAAATAAGGTTTTTTCAAATTTGAAAGATTTACAATGACAAATATATTATTAATTCTTCTTTTTGTACTTTTATTTTTATTATTTTTTTATTCAAAACGAGATAGAAGGTTAGCCCAAAAAACAAAAATTATTCCAACTTATGTACCTTTCTTAAAAGAACAAGAATTTAATCCTGACATAAGTACTGATAATTGGGCTTTACACAAACTTAGATTAGATAAATTTAAAAGATCACAATATAAGGGATTAACTTTCTTTGTAAGTTCAGAAAATAGAATTTATTATCTTTCTGAAGAAGGGGATAAAGTTTATTGCTAACAGGTGAAATTAATTTTATAAATAAGAAAAACCGATAGGAATTAATAATATTAATGAAGTATTTATTTTTGTTATCAGAAAAGTTCTATAGGTTTATCGAGTGGGAGTTGAATACCTTAAAAAATCTAAGAAGAAAAAAGAGAAAGAATTTTTTTATAAGAGGATCATTTGCTTTATTTAGTTTATTCTCTATTCTTTTTTTAATATTTTCTCCTCCTATCGCTTTTGGATTGTTATTTGGAGAGGGATTGAAATTCAGTATTTTTTTTATTTGGATATGGATTTTAAATTTGAAGTTTTTTTGAGAAAGTATGATTAATTTCTCCAGATTATTTAAAATTAAGAATATAAAAAATTTACCTTATGCCAAAGATATTCAAACAAAATAAGTTTGCTTTGTTGGGAGCAAATATATTAATAATTTTGCTCTGGGTAACTATATCTTCTTTTTTGCTAAATTTGTTTCAAAGTGAAAATGCCCCATTTTATATTTATAAAATTTCTTTTTTAATTAGATTCCTTCCTCCTATTTGGGTTACATGGTTCCTATGGATAAAAAGAGGTGGTTTAAAAAGATAAATAACAAAAATATTTTTGCGTATTTACTATAAAAATAAATCAGTTAAGATCTGTAAGCTTACTTGAAATTTTCATGTAAGAATTAGGTAATTGAGAGATTGTTTTTAGCTAAGAAACAATCTCTTTTTTTTATTTTTATTTTTTCTCATAAAAAAAGTGTCTGTCAGTATCCCTATTGACAAACACTCATGACGATCAATTTTTGGAATTAAACAGGTAATCTATTATCAATTTCTACCACTCTAGAATCCATAAGACGGCCAATTCTAATAACTAAAGCCATATCTAACCTAGAAAATTCGGATTGGTTGTTGGTAATCCAATCAAGTTCTGAAAGTGTTATTACTCCTAAAGTATTTACTTTAAGAAAAAGTAAGCCTAAGTTCATTTTAAAAAATTCCTGGAATTATCCAGCCGAATAAGCCATAATTTACAACTAGTGCAAATAAGCCCATCATTGCCATTCTTCCATTAGTTCTTTCGGCATTTTGCCAATAAGTTGGTTTTGAATTTTCCATTTTCTTCTGAGTTTGTAGGTTTATTAAATAGTTAGTTTTAAACGAAACCAGGAATTATTTGACCTGTTGTTAGATATGCTCCAACAGCAGCAATAAGTCCAAGCATTGCGAATCTGCCGTTAAGAGTTTCAGCAACAACTTTTTCTTTTTCGATTGTTTTAACTTTTGTGTTTGTGTTTTTCATTTGATTAGAAGGTGAATAGTTTAAATTTTCGTTTTGGAATTGCTTGGTTAGATAAGCAACGAGGATGGCTGTAAAGAATACAATTACGGCTAAGAAACCTGAAAGTGGACTCATTAAAAAATGCCAGGAATAATTTGTCCAGTTGAAACGTAAGCACCAACTAATGCAACAAGGCCAATCATTGCCCAACGACCATTAACTTTTTCTGCATTTTGTGGGTAGCTGTCATATGACACAGACTCATCTATGTAAGGACGTGTTTCAGTAGGAAACATATTCTGTCTACCACCTGATTCAGTAGTAATGTTTGAATTAGCCATTGATTTGATGTAATTGTTAATTAATGTAACACTACTATTAACAAATGTAAAGTAATAGGTCAAAAATAAGTGATTTTCAAGATATGTGCTACACTTATGTATCAATATCGTTGCATATAAAGTTAAATAGTTGGTCTTTTGAATAGTTTCTTGACGGGGAATCCTTATCCGTATTGGTGGTAGACCTCTGTCCAGCCTTTTTGGTGGAGTTCGTTCCACTTTTCCCAGGCTGTATCTATGTTTAGTTTTTCAGAGAATTTGTACCCTCCTGGTTCTCCAAGGTGATTTGTGTAGAAAACATGAGTATGAATTTTTAAATTAGGTTTAGGAGGATTTTTGCATTCTTCGAAGAAGATCATTCTGCTACCTTCGGGATTTAGTAGGCATCCGTTGGGTTTGCTAGTGCTACAACCAAATGAGTACTTAGGCTTCATGCTTTACCTTTTATTGGCGACTGATTATTAATACGTTTGTACTATAAAATAAAACCTCCTTGTCTTGCTGTCAATCCTTTTAAGGTTAAGTACTTATTTACTAATAATTATTTTGTTTTTTAATAAAAAAGATAATTTCTTTATGCTTATGAATTACAGGGAAGATCTAGAAATCAAACTACAAAAAGTAACACTTGCAATGCAAGAAGTTGTAGATGATATCCATAAAACTGATCCTGAGAAGCAAAGAATAATTTCTAAACTTATTGAATTTAAAGAAGCAATCATTTCAAAGGGAATTGAACTTAATATTGAACTAGAGGCCGCCTAGAAATATTGAATATCTCACGAATGTTTAACAACTTTTAGAATAGTGTTACTAACAACGAAGGGTTATTTATCAAATGCAACCTGGTACTTTTGAATTATTGATTCTCGTATTTATCTTTTTAGGTATTCAAGCTTGGTGGATTATTCCAATAGTTATCAAGAATAATAAATTAAATAAGAGAGGTAAAGATTTAAGAAAGGAAATAAAGCAATTAGAAAAGTTATATAAAAAATAAATTAGTTTATTATTTTTGCAAACTACCTATTATTAGTGAAACTTAAATATCTAATGAAATTAAAAAAATTTATTCCATTATGTTTCCTTTTTATTGGGACTTTAGCTTTACAATACCCATCTCTTGCTGAAGAAAAGATTGAAGTTATACCTATTATTCAAAGTTCAAAAGGACTTAGTGGTAAAAATTTTAATTATCTCGAGGGTAAGCCTGAATTAAGACTCTTAAAAGTAAAGATTCCAGTTGGCTTGAAAACTCCAATTCATACTCATCCTTCCCCAATGTTGATTCATGTCACCAGAGGAAGATTAAAACATGTGAGGGGTGAAGAAATTAATTTCTTTAAAGCGGGTGATGCATTTATAGAGAGTAATAATGGGGCCCCCCACTATGTGAAAAATGTTGGAAAGAAGCCGGCCATACTTCATGTGGGAGTTGTATCAGTAGTTGGAATGCCTACGACCATAAATAAATAATATTTTTCTGTAATTTGTTCAATCTGCATTTTTAGGATTCACCTTTTACGAAGAACAACTGTAATGAGATACTCCTCCATAGTTAAAATACTGGCTTGGCTTTAGTCGATTATATTTTTGATCTATTTCTGAGGGTTGTTCTAAATATGGATTGCTAAAGACATCCTGTAACTCTTTTATTTTTTTGTAATTTCCCTTTTCAGCTTCTTCATATGCGGGAACTACCATCCATTCGCGCCAAGTATAGACTGGATTATGGGATTTCATTGATGCCGATTTTGCTTTAATATTGCCCTCTTTTTTTAAGACTGATTGCCAGTTTTCAAGCCAAATTTCCCACCTACTATTGAGCTCGTCATTAATTGGTAAATAGAAACAGTCTTTTAAAGAATCTAAGTTGTAAGGGATTTCAGAGAGTTTACGGAACAAAATTGTATAGTCTGCTTTTGAAATGACCATGAGATTAAAAAATTCATTTATTAGAGTTTCGTTGTAATGTTCTAAACCAAGCTTGTTTGCCCACATTTTTATCAATCCCTTATTCATTAATTCAGAAAAGTCTTTTTCGATTTGATCTAACTTTTCTTGATCTTGTTTGCTTTGTGAAAGTAACGGACTAAGGGATGAACAGAATGTTTTAAAGTTGATTGCAGCTGCAGAAGGTTGGTTAAAAAATGAGAAATGCTCACCTCCACCTGTCCATGGTTGAAATCTTGGATCAAATAATTCACAGAATCCAAAGGGGCCATAATCCAAGGTATAACCTCCAGCAGCACAATTATCACTATTGAAATTACCCTGGCAATAACCAACTCTCATCCAGTTGGCTATAAGTGTTATGAGTCTTGATCTGTATAAAGAAGCCAGTTTTATTACTTTACTTTCAATTGAAATCTCATATTCAATTTCGTCTTTATAATTTCTATCAATTAGATGTTGAACTATCATCTTTAGTTCATTTAGGGCCTCATCATGCGCATTATTGCGAACTCGTCTTGCAAAAAGTTCAATCTGGCCTACACGTAAAAAAGATGGAGCGACTCTTGTAGTAATTGCCACTTGATTATCAATCATGATATCAGGTTCAAAATATCTGGACCCTTTGGAATACCACGGTCTTCTAACTATTTCTGAACGTGAGACATAAAGTGTTAAAGATCTTGAAGTGGGGATTCCTAAGGCATCCATTAATTCTTGTGCAAGAAATTCTCGTACGCTAGACCTTAAGACAGCTCTACCATCTGCTCCACGACAGTATGGAGTTGGACCTCCTCCTTTAAGTTGCATTTCCATTCTTTTCCCATTGAATAAACCTTCAAAAACAGAAATTGCTCTGCCATCGCCATAACCATTACCAGTGCCAAAGGGACATTGTTGGGTATATTCATTCCCGTAAATTGATAATGCATAACCTGTTGCCCAACCAACAGGACTCATTGGATAATTAGCAACAGAAATATCACCTGAGAAAAAACGACAAAAATTCTGGTCTTTAGTAAGATCTGAGCTTAGCCTTAGTTCTTTAAAAAGTTTGTTGCTATGGGAAATATATTCTGGTTCTGGAATAGCAGTTGGTACAACTGGTACGTAATGACCTGAATATACTGAACGCGGCTTATGATCATTTCCATCTTTTGTTGATTGAGGATCTGCTTTAAGAGAATTCATAAAAGAATAGTCAGATAGTTGAGAAAATTCAGAAAAATTTTCTGTAAGCTTTTCTTTTAATGAATCAGATTTGGTTGACATCAAATTTGTTATCTATTCTTTTAGGCGCTCTAATTGCTTTAAATTAAACACCTAAATGTATCTTATATAGATTCTATTAGGTATGGTTTTTGGCGATACGTTTGAGATTAAATATAAGTTAAAAGTTAATACTTAATGCTTAATACTCAATACTCAATACTTAATTAAAAAAGGATCCGCGGTAAGAAATTTTTTTGGAAAAAATTTTTTGGCTTTTAAAAAATAAAAAAAGAACTTATCAAATATATTAATTTTTAAGCAAGAACCAGTGCAAATACTTATACATTGAGGTTTTTTTAGATTGTTTAAAAATGCTTTGAAAAAGTTCCACAATTTAATTTGTTGATCGACTTATATGACCCCCCTTATTTCCTCACTATATTACTTGTAAAAATTTTCTAACTTACCCAGCCTTTGAGTAAATCAAACACACTAATGAATAGTCCAAAGCCAATAATTGGAGGAGCAACCCATCTAGTCATGAATTTCAAATAACGGGTCGTTTTGACTCCTACTTTTGAATCACTAAGCTCTTCATTGAACTTTCCAGGAACTACCCATCCCATAAAGAAAGTTACCAAGAATCCACCAAAAATAAGTAATACTCCTCCAAAAATTGAATCAACAGTTCCAAGAATGTTTAAATTCAATGCAGAAGGAATTCCAGCCAAGAATAAGAATAGAGTTATCAGCCAAACAGATTTTTCTCTTTTAAAACCAAATTTATCCATTAAAGATGAAACTGGAACTTCCAATAATGAAACAGAAGAAGTTATAGCTGCAATATAAGCTAATGCAAAAAATGCAACTGCTACAATCCTACCTGCTGCGCCATATGAACCTAGACCTGTTGGAATTGATATGAATAAAGCCCCAACTGTGGATTCAGAAATTGCGTCACTTAAACCGAATGTTAGTACTATTGGGAAAGTTATTAAGCCAGCCATAAGTCCAACTAAGGTATCTAAAGATGCAACACTAATACTTAGTTTTGGTAGATTACTTTTTTTATTTAAATAAGAGGCATATGTCACCATAATTCCAATCCCTAAACTTAATGAAAAGAACGCTTGTGTAAAGGCATTTCTTATTGTTTGAGGATTTCTTAATTCATTAAAATCAAACTTAAGTAAAAATGTTTTATAACCTTCCCAGGCCCCCGAAAGTGAAGTGGCCCAAATAGCAAGTATTAGAATAATTAAGAAAAGGATTGGCATGAAATATCTAGTAACCTTTTCTATACCTTTTTTAATTCCTGAGGAAACAATTATGGCTGTAAGTAGAAGACTCAATAGATGTCCCAATAAAACACTGCTTCCGGTACTAATTGAGCCAAAGAATGTTTCTGCTTCACTTAAATTTTTTGGTAATCCAAAAAACAAAGAATGGAATAAGGTATCTGCAGTCCAACCCATTATCACTGAATAATATGATGCTATACCCAAAGGAGCTATAAAGAATAAAATTCCTAATGGATACCAATTCTTCCCAGCTAGCTTTATAGGTGCAAGTAATGTACTTGCCATAGCATTTCTACCTAAAGCCATCTCAGCAACAAATACTGGAATACATACAATCAAAACGATCAATATATACAAAAGTACGAAAGCAGCTCCGCCACCTTGAGAGGCTCTGTAAGCGAAACCCCAAAGGTTGCCTAGACCTACTGCACTTCCTGCCGCTGCAAGAATAAATCCCAGCTTGCTAGTCCATTGTTCTCTTTTAGAAATTTTTGAGTTCAAAATTAAAATCGATTTTTATAGTTGATTTATAACTCATAAATAAAAAATAGTTAATACCTTGCTTAATAAAAACTAATTTTTTTGATTAATTTTTTCAGAGAGATTTAGAATTAAATAACTTTTATTTTGCGCATGACTATTGAAACGACTATTTTAGATTTTCAACTAAGTAATACTTTTGAACAATATGAATCTTATATGAATGCTGAGGAACAGCAGTCGATGTTTAAAGAAATGGGAGTTAAAACATTTTATATTGGTAAATCATTAGATGATCCTCAAAGGGCAACTGTAATTTTTCAAGGACCAGAAAATGTTTTATACGATATTTTCATGAATCCCGAAACAAAGGCTATAGTTGAAGCTTCAGGACATATTTACGAGGGGACAAAAATTACTCGCTGGATTTCTTAAAAAATAATTTTTTTATGAATTACCAACTTTTAATTGAATCATATTGTTTTGGGTCTTCCCTTTCTGAGCAAGAAATAGAACTTTTAAGTCTGGAACTTGAAACTCAAATCATGAACATTAATATTTCAACAGAGTTTGTTTTTTTTAAATCGGCGCCATACCATATTTGTGAAAAGCTTAATTTAAAAAAAGATACTTCTTGGATTATGTGTCTCGCAGAAATGGTAGATTTACATAAGCGACCTAAATTAGGGAAAACAAAAAAAGTGGAGGTATTCGATTTACTTCTTGAGAAAGGTCTTGTTATTGGTTGATTATTTAGTTATTTGAGTATTAAAAAATGAATTTTTTTTACTTATTCTGATAAAATTAGTCCTAGGTTAGGCAAGAAAAATGGAAGATTCATGTGTATTGATATTGGAAAATCTTATAAAACTAACTAGATCAAGTGAAAATCAATTTAAGAGAGGAAATTTCAAGGTAGCTTTAGACGAAAAAATGAAGGCTAATGCAATATTGAAATCTAAATCTTTTAGTAAAAAAATGATTCAAAACTATAGAAAGGAATTATCTAGTTTGTATTCTTCAAAATTTGATCTTATATTCGACCATAAGCTGAAAATTGATGAAATAAAAATAAATAAAATAGTGAAAATGTTGGAACTTAAAAGTGAGGAAAAATTAAAAAATCTTGACTATAAAGGAGCAATAAAAGCCTTAAGAAGGGCAGAAAAATACATGTCAAATTAAAAATAATTTAGACTAAAGTTAGTTTTAAGAAGTTTTGCTTATTGTGTTTTTCTTAACTCAGTTTAGATTTGAAATACTTAAGTAATAATTTATGCAAAAGCAAATTAATAATAAACTCAAAAAGTTTAATAAAAAGAAGTTAGATGCTTTAGATAGGTTTTTGACGATTTTATGGAGAAAAGAGGTTGAATACAAAATAAATATCTGATAAAAGCAGATTTGAATAAGATATCTTATGAAAGTTCGAATAGGATTCCTAATTATACTTTTTATTTTTCACTCATTATCTGATTTTGCGTTTAAAAAAAGAGTATTAAAAAATAAATTTAGAAGGGCTCAAAAAGTAAATTAAATCATCTGATTATTAACATGAAATTATCAAAAGAAATACAAAAAAGTTTAGGCCCAGGAATTTTGCTAGCTGGAGCAGCTATTGGTGGGTCTCATTTATTATCTTCAACTACTGCTGGCGCGAAGTTTGGATTTTCATTGGTTGGTCTAATTCTTCTTACTAATCTTTTAAAATATCCATTCTTGTTGGTAGGGACTAGATTTACAGCATCTACTGGTAAATCATTATTAGAAGGTTTCAAAGAGCAGAATTCTTATTATCTTCCTTTATTCCTTATAGTTAGTCTAATTACAGGTACTTTCACAATAGCAGCTGTAAGTTTTGTTTCTGGTGTTCTATTAACTAATATTCCCTTTTTCTCAGCTTTCCCGGCTATGGATTTATCTATAGGAATTCTCATTGCTTCTGGAATGACATTAATTCTTGGTAAATATAGAGCCCTTGATCGTATTTCAAAAATTTTAGTATCTCTTCTGACTTTTTTAACATTATTTGCAGTTTTATCGCTCTTATTCAAAGGTTCAATAAATGAGTCTTTGAAAATGAGTTTTTTTGAACCAGAAATCAGCCCATGGAAGGTAACAAATTTATCTTTTTTGATACCTTTAATGGGATGGATGCCTTGTCCAGTGGAGTTATGTGTTTGGCCTTCTTTATGGATGTTTTCAAGAGTAAAAGATACAGAGTATAAGCCAAATATCAATGAAGCAGAATTTGATTTTAATCTAGGTTATGTAATAACTGTTGTTACAGCTATTTTCTTCCTTACGCTTGGAGCAATAACAATGTATGGTAGTGGCGATGGAATGCTTTCAGGAAGTGGAGTCTCCTTCGCTCAAAAATTAATACTGCTTTACACCAAATCTATTGGTGATTGGGCCAAATGGATCATTATACCTGCAGCCTTTGCCGCAATGTTTAGTACTACTATTACTTGTCTAGATGCATATCCAAGAAGTATTTCTGCTATTCAAGGTTTATTGAGAGGTACTGATTTTGGACACATGGATTCCAAGGCAGAGCGAAATAGATTTCAACTTTGGATGACTTTACATATCTTTGCCTCGTTAATAGCTTTGCTGATTGCAAGGGCTGGAGGTATTGGAGTAAAAGATTTTGTATTTGCTGCAATGACTGGAAGTTTTCTAACCGCACCTTTATTTGCATGGATGGCAATGGATACTATTAATAGCAAATTGGTCCCAATTAAAAATAGATATGGATTATTCTTGAAAACAATAAGTTGGATAGGATTAATTTTCTTAATATTATTTAGTTTATTGTTTATTGCAAATTCATTTTTAGGTATCGGGATTGGTTAGTTTTTAATTATAAAAGAAATATTTTTATCTAGGCGATTTTTAATGCTCTTAAATTTATTAATTTGAAAATAGAAAATAGTTAAAGGGTTGATTTTTCTTTAAAATTCGGTTCTCTAAAAATGTATATTTATGGTGCTAATTATGGTTATGCCTCAATCTACTTTGGAGAGCTTATTATTTTTTTTTATACTATCTCTTATTGCAACTTACCTTGTGAATTTAAAGTATTCTTCAAAGTTAAAAATACAAAAGTAGAGTAAATATATATTAATCTTTTTTCTTAATAGCTTTTATTTATTTGGATCACTCCAAGTTTCTTGGTATAACCAACTCAAAAAAGTAAGAGTAAGTATATTCCCAAATGCATAGGTTATTCCTAATAATGGGTCATAAATATTTGCAATAATCGTCGACATTATAATGATAATTAACCCTGAAACAACCAAATCCTGGATAGGTAATTGTTTAAAATTTACAGAATTTATCATTTGAAAAATTGTTTATAATAGATTAAATAAATTATAAAACTAAAAAGTAACTTATTTAGCCATATGGAAATATCATCTAAATATGAATAATTTTAGGATTGCTAAAGTAATTTTATTTATTTCATTATTATCTTATTTGAGTGTTATTTTTTTAAGAAATTATAATTCCCCAGAAAATATAGAAAAAAGATGTATGCTTAAATTTGAAAAAGATTTTGAAAATCCTATGCAAACAACTCATGAAGAATGGGATCAAATTTTAGATTTAGCTGATAAGAATTATTTTAAATGTATGGGAATGCCTCAGTATTAATTATGGGAGAAGCAAAGAGAAGAAAAAGTTTAGGTATTCCTCCTAGAGAAAAAACTGAAGATATAAAGTTGCCACAACTTGATAAAAAAGCCATACAACAAAAAGTAAGGACTACATTGTATAAATATCCAATTATACCTTTTCTTTTTTATGGAGCTGCAATATTGATCCTAATCGGAGGTTTGATTTATGTTTTCAAAACCTTCAATATAGCTTAATTAAAAGGATTGTTAATTTTGATATTTAGGATTTTTAGGTATCATCAATTAAAAAAAAATTGAATGATAATAAATGAGCAATTTTTATTCCGCAAAAATAATCAAAGAAATAATATATGAGATTTTTTTACGATTGACAACATCATATGGTGTTGTAATTTTAGAATGAATTTAAACTATTTATGAAAAAAATAAATAAAAAATATGCTGAAATAATGCGTCAAGCTGATAGTGCAGTTGGAAGAAAAGAAGTAGTTAGCTTATTAAAAAAAGCGGCAATTATTATGTCTAAATCAGAGGAGAACTTAGTAGCTTAAATTAAAAGCTATTTTATTAAGATAAATAAAACACAATAAAGAATGATAGATGAGGATGTAGCCATAAAGATAAATGGTAATATCATTCCAGAGTTTAACCATCTTAAAAATCTAATTTTTTTGTTAACTACTCTTGGCATTTCCCCTGAATCTCTTAATTGCAACTTAACAAGTAAATGAATTGTGTAAATGATTAATTAATCTTTTTAAATTAAATTTTCTAAAGAAAAATATTTTAATTTTATACGAATTATTTATTTTGAAAGAAATTTTTTAGGTAATTAATACCTTGTATTCTGCAAATTTTTCAAGCAAAATTTAGAAACTATTGATTTCTCAATAATGATTGAAGATTTAAAAGGGAGCCCTGAAGAATTTAAAGATTATGATTCAGATCTTTTACTTCAGATTCTAAATAAGACATCACTCGAGAATAAAAAAGGTGATGATAAAGAACTATTTGTTGATGAAAATTGGAAAATTAATTCAAAAAATATTGAAAATGAAATTTCCTCAGATAATTCAAATTTGAAAAGAATATTATCAGATATTTTCCCAAATAAAAAAATAGTGATTCAGGATAATAATGATGGGTCGCAAACAATTTTCTTATCCTAATTTAAGTATTATTAAAAGCTTATTTATACAATTTATTCAATATTTATTTTTTTGAGAAAAATTAGTAAAAATTACTCTCGCGGAATTTTTTTAAAGATGTTACCGTTCATCCAAGTTTATATCTCTGGACGCATGAAATGAGGGTAAGGAACGGGATTCTCATTAACTGCAAATAATCATGAATAACCTCTTACAAATAAGAGAAAAAATCAAAAGAGCCAATAGGCTACATGAAGCCCAACTTTTGGCAACTAAAAGCGGAGAAGTTACTCCATATAGAAGATCCGTCTTTGAAGAAAGAATCAGGACAACACAAAAAGAAATGAAATTGAAAGACTCAAAAAATTAAATTCTTTTTTGAAACTGATTAATTAAGAGGGGGTTTAATCCCTCTCTTTTTTATTTTTATAAAAACAACGTAATTATTAATTTGTTTTTCGATTATCGATTATTAAAAAGATCATAATTTTGATGCTTTTACTATTGATTTAAATTATATAAATGGCAAATTTAATTCAGTAATTAAGAGTTAAATAAGTATGTTTAAAAAGAAATATAAACAAATTAAAACCTCACCCAATAAATCAAATTTGGATCAAGTTTTATGGTTTATAGAAAACTTTTTACCACAGAAGAAAAATCGAGATTTAAAAAAAAATTTGTATTTGGATAATCTAGAAGCAGAGAGTATTAAAAAATTTTCTAAATTAGCCTCTATACGCTCTAAAACATTATTGCCAACTACAAAAAATACGACAATCTCTTTTACCTTTGGTAATTGGGCTTTGCCTTACCTGAAATTGCTTAAGAAAATAGGAATAGCTAAGTAAGAAAATTGTGATCGGCCAGAACTAGGTTTATCTTACAAATAAGAATAAATAAATATTATAAAGTCTCAGAAAGTTCTTTTCGAAATTTAATGAGAAATACTTACTTTACATAAAAAATACAATTGCTAAATTTAAAATAAAAGATCTATTGATTATGTTTCTTAATTATTTGCCTAGTGAAATGGTTGAAGTTGTTGGTTTGACAATGATTTTTTCATTTCTAGTTGGAACTATATTAATTTTGTTATTTACATCAGATCAGGCAAATACAAAGAATCTATATTTAAAGAAGGCTAAATAAATTTTAAAAAATTTTTATCTTTAAAGGACCTCTATTTTTAATAAAGTTAACTCGCGGGTGTAGAACATAATTTTTAATATAAAAACATAAAGAAATTTAAGATTATGGGCGAGGCTAAAAGAAGAGAAGAATTAGGATTACCACCTAGACAAAAAAAAATTGAATTAAATAAATCTGATAGATACGTTTCATGGCTTCCTATAACTAAATCAAGAATTAAGAAATACCCTTATATCGGTGTAGCAACAATGGCACTAGGAGCGATAATTTTCTTAGTAAGTGGGGGCGCAAATAGTATTAATTAGTTAGATTCTGGCTTGGCTTAGATTATATCTAAGATTTTTTTTGTAACAGTTTAACGCCAGATATTATTGAGATTATTGAAGCTATACCTAGAAATATCGAGTAAAAAGGTTGCAAATTAATAATGCCAAAATTACCTGTATGCCATTTTATTAACCAAAAAGCATCTATTCCTAGTGGCAGAAGAATACTATAAATAGTCCCAGATACAATAGTAATTAGTAAAGGGATTGCTGAAATTGAGGTTATTTTTCTGTGAATTTTTCTTTGACTTGTTTTTAATTTTTCCATCTATTTCCTCAAATAGATATGTAATTCTTTTTCATTTTTACATGGCATCCATTTATCTTGATTCTTATGTATCCCTTCGCAACCAAGTTCTAAAGATCTATTTTCGGCCTCCGCTTCAGAAAGAAATGTACCTCTCATATGTGCATGCGAATAACTATTGAAATTTAGAGATAAGGAAAATAAAAAAATAAAAAATTTAAAATTTCTAAGAAAAATATGCATTATTTCAAATAAGTATTTGTATTAAGGAGAGATTTTATCAAATATTTTTGTTTTGCCAGTTTTGCTAAATGAAACTACTTTATAGTTCTTATAATCATGAGAGTGTGAGTCGTGAGAATGCATTTCCATCCCTGGAGAACCAAGTGGCATGCCAGGTACTGCTATCCCATAGACATTTGGTTTTTCTCTGAAAAGTTTGTTGATTGATTCAATCGGGACATGCCCTTCAATAGTATAGTTAGCTATCTGAGCAGAGTGACATGATCTCAGATTATTGGGAATCTGATATTGGTTTTTAATTACTGAAACATCATCAACTATATTATCAACAACTTCTAATCCATTATCTCTTAAATGATTGATCCATTTTTTGCAACAATCACATGATGCTGATCTGTAAGAAACAACTTTTGGTATATCTATATTTTCTTGAGTTAAAGCAATACTCTTATTTGGATTAATTAAATTTGTAAAAAGAATTCCAGGAAAAATTAGATAATTTAAAAATCCTCTTTTCATAAATATTTTATTAAGTGCCATACTAATTATGACGATTAAATTTAATATTTAAATTAACCTTAAATGAAAATTTATTAAATCGCTATTTAATCAAAATAAACACACTCATAATTGCCATTAAAAGATTTTCGATAAAACTAATAATTCCCAAAGGAGTTTTTGCATATCCTCCAATACATGCGCAATTTAATTTTAATTTATCCAAATAAACAGCCTTAAATACTGAAATCATTCCAGAAATTCCTAAAACTAGGGCAATAAAAATAATTAAAGAGGGTGGAGAAGAATTAAGAAAACTTATACCAATTAATAATTCGCAAAAAGGATAAATAAATATCCAGCTATCAAATTTATAGGATATTAAATCATATTTCTTATAACTTGTTCCAAAAGCTTCAATATCCATAAGCTTGAGCATCGCTAAAAGACAAATTGATATCCCCATAAAAATTTGAAAACTTTTAAGCAATGAAATGGTTATCAGAAATGAAGTACCAAAGACTGCAATTAAGGGGATAAATGACTTGATCTTCATTTTTAACTTTTGAGGATAGAATCACAAATACTAGATGGATTTGCTTGTTTAACTATTTTTAGTCTTTTGATAAGTTTGTCTCGATCTATTTGATGTTTTAAATATTTAATACATAAGTTTTTTTCCTGATATACCTCTGCTATTGGAGTAATCTTTAGAGCAATAGCAAAAGTACCAATAACTAAAATAATATTTGTAGCTAGTCGAATGTTTGGTCGAAAATTTGATCTCATTCGTATTCTTTATTTCTGTCAATAACTTCTCTTAAATATATATCTTTTAGCTCGTCGTTGTATCCATTTTCTTTAGCAAATTTCTCTATTTCCTTCAACTCTTTTTCTGTCATTAGGAAGATTTGGATATATTTTTTTTCATATCTTCAATTTGGTTGATTAATGCATCTAACCACTCTGTATTATTTTCGGATCTTTTTTGAAAATATGTAATTTTAGGTTGATTGATTTCTAGCGTCTCATAATCTCCACTCATAAATTCGCCCTAAATATATACTCTGCATAATTTATCTAGAGAAATTATGCCCATCAATAGGCTCTAATACTTATTTGGTATTTGCAATGGGTAACAAGTCACTTTTTTAATAGTACAAATATCAAGGAATTTATCTCCCAAAAACATGGCAACTAATGAAGAACTAGAAAAAAGAATTGAGACTTTAGAAAAAGAAGTACAACACCTAAAAGCTGTTATGCAATATCAAATGAGAAATAAGAAAAAGTGATTTTTTCTTATTGCATAGAAATTAATTTTGGTCAGATAAGCATTATCTCTTGGTTTTTTTGGGTACCTAATGTCAAACTAAATATTAAAAATTAGACCATTATTTAGTCACTTTTTGAAAAAAATATTTTTAATCATTGATATTTAGAACATATTTGTTTTTATATATATAAAACCACTTGATATGATTAACTCAATAGCTATTACATTGTTATTATTAGGCTCTTTAGTCGTTTACAGAATACTTAAAAGAAAGAAACGGCGATTTCACGCACCACCCACAAATCAGCTTCCTAGTTGAAGATTAAATACCGTCTTCATCTTCTCCAAAAGGATTGTATCTAATATCCCAGATGAGAACTACTGCTATAGATAAGAGCAATAGACCAAAAATAACTTGAGGAGGAGGAAATAACATTTATGAAATATAACAATTATCAATAAACTTTGCTTATGAAAATCTTAAAGGGTAATCGATATTGTTAGGTTCTAAATGTTTTATATAACATGCTGTTGTGCAATCTACCCTCTCAGTATTGAGGTTACAAGAAGTTATGCATTCAAAAAAACTTTCCAGAGCATATGAATCTTTAATCTTTGAATAAATGTCTTTATTAATGGTCAATCTTCCATTCAAAAGCTAACTAGCAATTAATTTTTAATAATGTCAAATTTTAGGTAAAGTCCCTTTCACCATTTAAAAAAAACTATTGAATCTATAAGTTTTTACCCACCCTTCCTCTAATAGTTTTTTTTATTCGTTTCTGGCTTCTTTAATAGTTTCAACCCTAGAGCTTTTCATGACTGGCTTACTTGATCGTTCGAAAACACAACCATAAGAAATTAAAATCGCATTAATCATAGAAGCGTTCTTAGAACTATCTTCAAACGGTTCAAATACTTTAACCCTCGATCTGGCTTTATTGATTAAAGTAAATTTTTCCATAAAAAAAGGGCGTTAGCCTCGCCCCAATAAAAAGCAGGATAATCCCCATCACCCAGCCTTTTTAAGATCTTAGCACTATATATGGTGTTTGTAAGTATTTAAAATTACCTATTGATGGGGTTGTTTCTTTCTATTTAATTTGTCATTATAAGAGTCCCCATCACCTAGGCTCGTAAGAGTCTTTTTTTTCGTTTTTTTTCTTTCTACTTTTTCCTTCTAGGCTTAATCCCTTTTTAATTAGTATTTAAAGACTTTTTATTTAATTTTTGAATTTGAAGATTAATAATTAAGAAAAATTTTATTCATGCAAACTTACATCATACACTGGCAATTTCCAGATCAAGAAAGTCATATGCAAGGGGCCGAAGCTTTTGCGGATTTTGTTGAGGGAGGATGCGTAGGTGATGAATTTGATGGGTTTAAAGTTCTTAATCGAGTAGTAAATCCTGAAGGAGCTAATGGTTGGGCAATAGTGGAATCTTCAAACCATCAGAACATTTGGAAATGGAGTAGTATCTGGGTCGATAATTTTGGGGTAGAAATTGAAGTTACACCAGTATTAACGGATAAAGAATTTCTTTCTGTACACAAAGAAATTGCGGCGGCCTCTAACCAATAGTTAATCTTTTTTGTGTTTTACTGTTGATCTAAAATAAAAAGGGTGGTAATAAATTTTAATGGAAAAATTTTCTTCTGAAGAAATAGAAAGTCAATACAATTTAATAAAAATGCTTTAGCTGAAAGGGAGAAGTATAGAGGTGCCATTAATGCAATCAAGAAGGATATTGAATAACTGCCTGTAGAGCTTAAAAAAAACTTGTGTAAGAAAATATAATCTTTTGAATGAGACTTAAATGGCATTCATCATGAACTTTAATTTTAAAGATTAGTAATAGCCACTCTAGTAAACTATCCGAGAGAGTCTAAATCTCTACGATAGTGAACTGTATTTACCTCATCTTGTGGGGCTTTCTGTTCTCTCATTAAATCTGCAATTGTTGGATAATCTTTTGTATTATCGAGATCTCTTGCATTTTTATCTTGAATTGAGAATGGTGATCTTTTTAAATTCATAATTAATTTCCTCAAAATTTTTGTTGGATTCTGATTACAGATCCTGGATTGTCATGTACGTAAGAGTTGAATTCTTTCGCAAGCATTAGGCAATCGTATGCATCGCGTGCGTAGAAGCCAACTTCATGTGTCTTATTTGATGAATCTTTGTAACTCAACACATATTTATTACAAGATTTGATCGGAGTCGAAGGCATTTAATTTATTTCTGATACTACTAATTTCTAACTATTCATGGTCATCAACCGACTAATAAAAATGTACGGTTTAAGGCACAAACATATACGGATAGAGGACCAACAACTAAATTTAAAAATTAATATAATGATTTAGTGTTTTGCTAATAGAGAGATAATCTTTCCTTTACTTCTAATATTATTTTAATTTTAGCTTGTTTTTGTAGGCAACTTCCTCTTAGAGACTATTGCTTTGTAAACATTTCAGTTATCTAGCAAAATTAGAGTGTTCGAAATTATAAATATATTTTTCTCCATCATCATCACCATCGTCATCATCATGGAAAGAAGAGATTAATACATAAACTCCTCCAAGCCCGAGTAACATAGATAAATAGAGAATTGGATCTGTCATAAACCAATTTTGAAACATTCAAATCTAATTTGAGGAAGCTTTTCAATATCTATATTTTCTTTTAATTATTAAGATGAAAAACTTTCTATGATCAAGAAAATGTTTTTTTATTTGAGAAAACTCAAAGTAGATCTAAAATATGGAAAATTCGCAGTTTATTTTAACTTAGTTTCTAAAAGATTTTTAAATCAATGTGCGGAAGATTTGAGCTGAATACAAAATTTGAGAAGTTGCCAAAGGTTTTGAAACAAGAATATCCAAGTGGACTGGATTCTAAATACGAGACTCAAAATCTAATAAGACCTAATGATCCTGTGCTTGTAATTAAAAACGAAGGAAGAATTAAAACTACTTTTATGATATGGGGCTTTGTTTCCCCTTGGGCTAAAACCCCATTTGATAAAGAGAGGCCAAGACCATTTAATGCAAGATCAGAATCTGTAGAAGAAAAAAAATTATTTAGTGGAAGTTGGAAACATAAAAGGTGCCTAATACCTGCGAGTGGTTTTTTTGAAAAAAAATATCGTATCCGAAAAGCGAACTATGAGACTTTTTGGTTGGGAGGAATTTGGAGTAAATGGACCTCACTAGATGGAGCAGAACTTGAGAGTTGCTGTATTTTAACAACTGAACCGAATGAATTAGTTAAACCTTTACATCACCGCATGCCTGTAATTATTCCTAATGGATACGAGGAGCAATGGACAGAGCAAGTTAAAGATTCTAGGAAATTAAAAGGATTACTTCCAATAATGATGGGTTGGCCTTCTGATGGTTGGATAGTAGAAGATATTGGGAGGGGGGGAACTGATCAAATGAGTTTGTTTTAAATGTTTAGCATGTTCATAAATTAAGTTCTTCAGGGGTTTTTCATGACTGTTCATTCACTAATCATCTAGAGTTTTCTCCTTTTAACGAGGACTTTAAGCTAAGACCATTTTGAAATCTTTATGATTTTGAGGCCACTTGAAAATTCCCTTTCACAGAAGGAAATGTTATCCCATAAAAACAATCTGGAAACTCTTTTGAAAATTTTTTGTAAAGTTTGTGAAATCAGGATTCCAAGCTGCAACCTTGTGATCTGTAAGAAATAGTAACTGTAGAATAAATTATTAATTCAATTATTAATAGGTTATATTAAAAATCAATTTGGGAATAATTATGAATTTAAAAATAATTAGGGAATCAATTTTGATTGCAGTTTTAATTTTTCCACAATATTTAGTTTCAGTTAAATCATCTCATCTTAATAAATTTGAATTTAATGATATTTCAGATCAATTATTAATTTCTGGTTGGAATCCATCATCAGATAAAAATAGAAAAGATAAAAAAGCTAGTGATAAGACTTTAAGGGCATTAAATAAGTTCAAAAAAATATCCTCTTTGAAACCTTACTTTAAAAAAGCAAGAGGGTTTGCGGTTTTCCCAAATGTAGGGAAAGGGGGTATTGGTATAGGAGGGGCTAGAGGGAAAGGTGAGGTCTTTGAAAAAGGCGATGTTATTGGTTCAACTACCCTAACGCAGGTATCTATTGGTTTTCAACTAGGTGGACAAGCATTTAGTCAGATTATCTTTTTCAAAGATAAGAAATCCCTTGAAAGGTTTACAGAAGGTAATTTTGAATTTGGAGCTTCTGCAAGCGCAGCTTTAATTTCAGAGGGAGCTATTGCATCCGCTGATTATAGTGACGGAGTTGCAGTTCTTACATTTTCAAAAGGTGGACTTATGTATGAAGCAAGCATTGGAGGACAAAAGTTTAGCTTTGAAGAATACTAATAATAAATACATCCTATTTTTATTTAAAAAAACTATCGAAAAATTATTTTTTTCTCTTTTTTTTTAGAGTTAAATACAAATTTGTATAAGCTGCAATTACAAGCAAAATTAAAAGAAAGGTATTTATATTCATTGATTATTTGTATCCAAGATTAATCTTACTCTTTAGAAAAACATTTAAAAATAAATTTTCATCTTCTTTTTGGTTTGGAATATTATTAGGATCTTTGGTTTACGAAAGAATCATTGCATCTCTAAATTTTTTAAGAATTAGTATTAAAAATTTATATCAAACAAATTTGTTTTTTATACTTGATATCTGTATTTCCATTTAACTGCAAATTATTGATTCTTTTTTAAAATAAATAGAAGGTAACTTTGAGGAAATGGCTACAAGAATAAATAAATATTTAAGTGAAGTCGGTTACTGTTCTAGAAGGGGCGCAGATAGATTAATTGAAGAGGGCAAAGTAACCATTAATGGGAAAGTTTCTGAAATTGGTGCCAAGGTGGATGCAGGTGATTATGTAGAAGTTGAAGGTAAAAAAATAGCAAAATCAGAAAGAAAAAAAAACAAATATTTAATCTTTAATAAACCAGTTGGAATTGTTTGCACCACAGATCGAAGAGTAGAATCTGAAAATATCATTGATTTTATTAAATACCCTAAAAGAATCTTTCCCATTGGAAGATTGGATAAGCTGAGCGAGGGATTAATTTTCTTAACTGACGATGGAGATATCGTAAATAAAATACTCAGAGCAAGAAATAATCATGAAAAAGAATACGTGGTAAGCGTTAATCGTCCAATTAATAAAAGTTTTATTAAAAGCATGAGTAATGGGATCGAAATATTAGATACCATAACTAAAAATTGTTTGGTAGAACAACTAGGGCCCAAAACATTTAAAATCGTTCTTACTCAAGGACTTAACCGTCAGATTAGAAGAATGTGTGAGACCTTAGGTTACAGAGTTAAATCATTAAAGCGTGTAAGAATTATGAATATTAAGTTAGACATCCCAATAGGAAAATATCGAGAATTCACCAAAAAAGAACTCTCAGAATTGAATGAATTACTTGAAAATTCTTCAAAAATATCTGACTAATCAATAATTTTCTCAAACCCAGTTAATAAATTAAGTTCGTCGCTTTTTACCGCCTTCGGTAAAGACAGATTTTGGCAAAAAAAAGAAAGTCAGGAAAATTTTTAGAATAAATTAAGGGGTTATTTACATTGCAGTTAAAGAACTTGAATATTTTTAAAATGAAATGGTTGAAGTTGGCATCATTGAAAAATGCCTAGCCAAAATAAAAAGCAAATGCAGTTACAACAAAGGCAGCATATTGAAGCCAATGAGTTCCATACTTATCTATCCCATTTTTGTTAAAAATCAGGATTACTCATTTAAAGGATTGGATATGCTATCCATCCAAATAAGGTGTAGTTGATAATGACAGCCATGAAACCTATCATTGCAAGCCTCCCATTTGTTCTTTCCGCAATAAACCAATAGGTATTTGGCCATTCAAAATCTCCCCCCGTATTGGATATTTGATCATCTGAAATTGGGTTTACTCGACTAGTATTGTCCTGATCGAGATAATAATTACTATCAGGATAAAAGCTTTCGCTTGAAAAATTATCTTTAAATTTACTCATGTAATCGAATTATTAACTTAATATATCTTAAAAAATAAAAAGGCTAAATAGGTTAAAAAGCTATTTATTATTTCGACTATTTGAGAGGAACTGAACCAACAAAATAAGTTCTCTTTCTTCAGCATTCTTTGGCGCTATTGAAGCTATGGATACTAATGCAAGTGATGTAAGACTTTTTTCTAACATAAAAAAATAATTTACATGAAAGAAATGCCAAATAATTTTTCTAAGGACTCTTTTAGACACAATTCATATTGTTATTATTTATTCAGTCTTAATTATTTGTCCATTATTTTCAAATTGAAATTAATAATGAATAGAGGTTAGTTCTTTTTCGATCGAGTATAAAAATCCTCTTAAATTTCCCAAGATTAAAGCAATTAAATATAAGTTTATTTTTACCCCATATAAGTCAATGCTTCTATATTCCCCTACAGAAATAATCAAAAATCCAACAAATGAAATTGTTAGAAAGATAACAATTTCATTTAAAGATTTTAAATTAAGACCTTTTAAATTATTAAATAAACCGTAAAAAGAGATAAAAGTAATTGAATATCCGACTAATGAAAGTAAGAATAAGCCATCTGGCATAGATTCATTATTAAATCCTGAAATTAAAATAAAAAACCAATGAGGTAAGAATATAAATCTTGAAAAAATTCTTACATATTTTGCCTTTTTGTGTTCTGAATTTATAATTTTTTTGTTTTGCTTAATTAATTTTTCTAATTCAGGATCATCAGCTTGATCATCTGGATACAAGTTTGAAAGACGTCCATCTGTATGTTTATAAGTATCAAAATAGTATGGTTCATCAAACAAATCAGTATGTTGATAAAAATACCAACCACCAATACCTTCTTTTTTATAGTCAATACTTTTTCTAATAAACAAATCTAAATATTGTAAATTTAATAACTATGTTAGTTTAAGTTAGATTCTGATTGATTTTCTGAGAACTTGAATTACTCTGTAAAATAAAAACTTTTCAAATTTATAAAAAACTTTTTCGTGTACTTTTTGGGTGCAAACTTTTTTTCTATTATTAATTTATGGAGAAGTTCACTTTAATAAATAAAGACAGATCAAGGATAAAAGTCTTTGCACCATTTGAAGATATTTCCAAGCCTTCTCCAAGTATCGATGCAATGATGATTAGTTATGGCTGTGTTTATAATAGAAGTAGCAAACCAGTTATGAAAGGTAGCAGAGTAGAAACTATTGAAGCTGCAAGAAAAGAATATGAAGAATTATTGAAAGAAGGTTGGAAGAAGACTTCATTATTTAGGAGTTACTTTTAATGACTCATATCTATGGCATGGCAATTACTTATGGAGTTGTTAGTTTGTTATTACTTGGTGGTTTTGCTTATTTAACCTTCGAAATTAAAATGACCTCTAAAAAATGATTGGAAGCTTGCCCAAATTAATTGCTATACTTATAGTCTTGCTCCTTGTGGGGAGCACTTTTATTGGTGGAATTATTTATTTTGTTAGATAAAAAAGTAGCTGTTTTTGATTATGAAAAATTTAAAGGGTAATCAATATTTTTTGGTTCTAAATGTTTCATATAGCAAGCTGTTGAGCAGTCGACTCCTTCACTATTGATACTGCAAGAGGTTATACATTCAAAGAAGCTTTCTAAAGCATCTGATTCTTTCATATTTGTATAAATTTCTTTTTTCATTGTTAATCCTCAAATCTAAAGTTTATCTAGCAATTTCTTCTAAATAGTGTCAAATTTTAGGTAAAGTACCTATTCGCACATTTTTTGAAAAAAAAACTATTGATATATATATCGTTTAATTTTAAATAAATTCCTAACAATCCTAATGTTGCTGTACCTAATCCAATAACCGTAATTTGTTGATTAAGCCATAGCCCCTGAAGATATTCCGTTAAAGGTTAATAAGCAAAATGGTGAGTTTTATACATTTTCCTATAATCATTATGCAATCTTTCAGTTACTAATTTTCTTCTTTTCATTGCATCTATAATTAAATCCATCTTGTTAAATTTTCGATTGAGAATAGTGAAAGGGGTTGTAAGTTTCATAAAACCTCCTTATTTAAAAAAGACTAAAAATTAAAAACTCAGTCACAGTAAATTAAACAATTTTGATTTGTTGGATGTTCTCTACATTCTTTTTCCCAAAAGTTTTGAAACTCAGGAGTACATTTTTCAAGCTCTTTTGGAGTTTCATTAAGATTTAAACCTGCATAATTAAATGCAGTTAAGTATCTTGGAAAAATATTGAATTGATTGAATAGTTTCATAAAACCTCCTAGATCTATACCTATATTGTCCTCCTTTTGACTTGAAATTCATAGGGTATTAATACCCGAGTATTAGTGCTTTGTGGTTGTTACGACTATCTTTTCCCATTCAGTAGGAGTAGAAATAATACAGGGGTCAAAAGCTCTTCATCGACTTTGCGGACAGTGAGGTGCATAAGACTCGAAGAGGGCAAAAAAATGCCCTCTTATTTTTTAAGTATTAGCACTCTTGATTTTCATATCTGACTGATACTAGATAATAACTAGATCAAAGGAGGTTAATTATGACTTGCGGAAATCCTATCAAACATAAACTTCAAAAAGTAGTTGAAAACTGGCTTGATATTTTCTCAGTTGAAAGAAAGCTATCTGATGATCAAATGGAATGTATGCAATTTGGTATTTGTGATTATGCTCCAAGACAAGTTGAGGAAGTGCCCTTTTTCCATTACTGACTACAGTCACGAAAGGACCTGTCAAAATCTGAGTTGTTAAGATGATTGACGGATTTTTAAGGAAAACTATTCCATCATGATTTCCAATAAAAAAGCGAGTCTGGGAAACTCTCTAGTATGAATGGTTTGTAAGAGTCGGGGCGGCAAGATTCAAACCTGCAACCTAGCGCTCCCAAATCACTAGTTCAGAAGACTCTAGAATCTATATCTATAATTTGAAGCTATAGCTTCAGTTATAAGCCTTTTTCTTCTAAAACCTTATGAAATTTTCTAATAATAAATTGATTTTCCCCAAAATTATCCCTAAATTTGACTTAGTACTCCATAAGGTTTTAAAAGTTGGTTTATATAATGGGGCTGTAGCTAAGAAGAAAACCAGTATTTTTAGAAGTTATTTTTAATTTGGAAAAAACATTTGCATAATTTCTTACAACTGATAATTTTAGTAGGCTTCAATAAGTTCAAATGCAAGATCAAAGAATTGAAAAGTTAGTGGCTGTTGTAGTAAACATAATTAAGGTGCTGGTAATAATTTATCTAGGCTTCGTAGAAGTATTTGAAATAATCAAGTCACTTCGAAAGTTGTTAGATGCTCAATTAGACATTCCTCGAAGATGGGCTTCACAAAATTATTCAATACTAAAAAAACGACTTGCGGAACAAAAAATAGCGGGAGTTTAAAAATAATTGCTATAAATTAATTGAGGCCAAACCTCGTCAGCAAAATCTACATTTGCTGCAAGACATAAATTGATTCTATATAGTTGCGAGTCGATTTAATAACCCTTTCAGTAGTTGGAATTTCTGGAAGGGTTTCTTGTTACTACTGATATTTATTGAGTAAGCGATTATAAATTACCAACAAAACTATTAGTCCACCTACGCCATAAGCTGCGTGATATGGGTCGTGATGATTCTGCCAAAGATCTATTAAAAATTCCTTCAAAACTTATTAGCTATTGCTCAATGAGGCTAGCAACTAACTCTATCTATGTATATAAGGTAGGCTTATATCCTAAAAAATTTAATAAAATTCTATAAAATATAAGGAAAAATGATTTGAAAACCCCTAAAAAGGATGTCATTTTCTAAGATTTTTCCCTAAGTCAAATTAGATAATTCCTGAAAAGCCAGTCGGGGCAACAGGACCTAAACCAACGACCTAGTGCTCCCAAAACGCCGCAAAGGGCTAGTACAGTAATAGGTTTTCGAGCTATATCTGACTTTTTGCTTGGTTCTGTGAAGTTTGTCATAACAATTAAAGCAATATTTGTCCGCAAAATATTAGTTAAGAAAAAATTTGAATAGCATTTTATACAAGATATTGATCTATTTAAATCAATAAAAATTTGAGATATGGAATATAGTTTTTGGGAATTACGAACAAAAATTTTGGAATCATTTGATTACTTCGAATATCTAAATTCAATATCATTTCATCCACCTGTAATGATAATTACTACACTATTATTTTTTTATATAAGAAGAAAAATTTTATTAGCTGGCAAAAAAAATTAGCAATCTATTTGATATTTATATTTTTGAATGAGTCAAAAATTAAATAAACAAAGCAAATAATAAAAACAATCACATATATAGATTCCATTTAATTTATTGTTGTTATTGAACTGCTTAATCCATAAGTGAGAAAAATAAAACTTGCAAAAGTTACTCCTATCATTACTGTTGTATAAAGTTTGTTTAGTTTTAAGTTATTGCTTTCAGATGAAAAGTCTGCAATAACAAAACTTTTAATTGAATATTTATCTCTATTTCTGAAATTATTGCTGTTAACCATACCGCCTAAAATTGGATCTTTAGAAACTGTTATTTCTTGATTGATAACAGAATTTAAACCTTTATCTTCATTGAAGAATCTTGGAAACATGTATGTATGCCATAAAGCTATTATTGCCACCCAAAAAACTAAAGTAACTCCTGCAAAACCAAAAAGTAAGAATCTAAAAGTTTCCATATTTTTTTTAATTTATTAAAATCTACATCAAATAAAATATCTAAATATCGCGACCCAAAAAAATATACTTTAAATAAATCAATTAATCATTTCATGATGTTACTAATGATTAGAGACAATGTTATTAAGCTTTTTTCTTTAAATATAAGTTAATGATCAAATCATTTATTTAACTAAAAAAGACAAAATAATAATCAAATTTATTATTACTTTTTAGAAATGGATTTCAGGATTTTACTTGTTATTGCACCAATAATATTCTCATGGATATTTACAGTCTTTTGGTTAGGTAGGTGGGATGTATTTAGATTAACGCCACTAGGATTACCAAAGAGGGGAGTAGCTCCTTTTAAAAATTATCAAGTATGGGAAGATTCAGCATTAATTCCTGATAGTGGCAGACCAGCAGAAGGTTATCCAGTATTTACTGTAAGAACCGTAGCAGTTAATGCCCTAGGGATTCCAACCGTTTTTTTCCTTGGAGCAATATTGGCAATGCAGTTTAAAACTTATTAAAAGGAATTTTGATGGATATTAGATTTTTAATTGTTGGAGCACCATTTTTAATCGCATTTTTTTATACCTTATTTTGGCTAAGAAAATGGGGTGCTTTTAATTCTACGAATAATAATTTGCCAAAAAATATTTCGCTTAAAAATGAATCAATAGAACAAAGTTATATTTTAGAGAATATCTTTTTAACAAAAAATTAGTCAAATTATTCTTACCCTTTTATTAATACCCTGTCATGATTCCAATAGAACAGTATTTATTTTTTGCAGTTTCTCTTTATGCATTTTTTTATCTTTCAATAACTATAGTAAGTACATTAATTAACTTTTCCTAAGCAATAATTACATAAAATATTAAACACATATTTGTATAAAATTAATCTTTCTGTATTTTAAGACTCATTATATAACTATATAAGTAGATCTTAGGGCAATCTACTAACCGCTAGCTTTGATAAAGCGGTTCGTAATGAGAACCTCCCTTTGACCTCATTTTCTTTTTCGCAATCTTAGAAAATGAGGTTTAAATAATTTTAAAAGTCAGGAATATTTAATTTGATTTTCTATTTATATCCAGTCATTAAATTTTATTCATGATTATGTATATTATTTACTTTTTAAAAAAGAGTTTTTTATTTATAAAGAATATGTAGATATTTGGCGAATCTGCAACGGTATAGATTCCGTCTTTATGAACCTAGCCAACGAAAATATTCTTAACTACGTTTTAGTTATTTTAGTAGTTAGGAATATTTTTCTTTTAAGGTTAATTTTTTCTTAACAACAAATGATCAATAAATCACAAAAAGTATCTTCATTAGAAAATATCTACAAGAATTTGGAATTTGGCATGCCAGAGAATAAATCTATTAAAGATTATGCTCTCCCTAATGCGAGACAGTGGTTAGGTGTAAGATATGTAGCCCTTTGGGTATTACCTATTTATTTAATTGGAAAAATTGCAAAATTGGTAGCTTCCTCTGCATTTATAAAACCATATTCACCAATTAATAATGGCCCTTCTTATAAAAGACCAGAAACTTTGTACACCTCTTTAAAAGGTGTTTTTAAAGGAGAAGACCATTTAAGATTTTTTGATCATAGGTTTATCGCTATTTGGGTATTGCCTATTGCTTTGACTGGAATTGTTTTTGAAGTGCTTTTTATCTCTCCCACTAAGAATACTTTCCCTTTCAATTAAGCATCTTTTGTCCGCAATTTGTACGTATCCATTGAGGACAAAATTTAAGTAGTAAAAAAGACAGGCTGGGAAACCTGTCTGTGAATTGGATTATTAGAGTCGTGGCGACAGGATTCCAACCTGCGACCTAGGCTCCCAAAGCACTTAACAACCCTAGCAGGGGACTATGTCTACAAGCTATGACTAAATAGTTGCGGGGTATTGCTTAATTTGACATGACAAACTAAGTGATGATTGACGGCATATTGAGGGTTTTTAATTTGTTATTTGAACTTGTTACCGCAACTGTTTAAATTCATTTCTAAGGCGTCTAACCCACCAGGTCTTCTCACTTTAAGTTGTTGCATTATATCAACTATTGAAACAGCAAAATTTAAACCTTCGCTGGAGGTTTTACCAAATGTATTTACTCCAATAACTTCTCCATTCTCGTTTAAAAGAGGCCCTCCGCTATTACCGGGATTTATTGCAGCATCAGTTTGAATTAATGAAGAGCCACTCATAACAATTGAATCAAAGTCACTTCCTGATCTTCTCAAGGCGCTAACAATCCCCCTGGTAACTGTGTTTGACAAACCAAGAGGAGAGCCTAATGCAACCACATCTTCTCCTGCCATTGGATAATTTGAATAGCAGATAGGCAAGGCTTTTGGAAGATCAGTGCCCTTAACATCAATGATTGCAAAATCATCTTCTCTACTTATATAAGATACTTTTCCTTTATATTGTCTCCCTGAAACAGTATCAATAAGAATTTCTTTATTGGATGCTCCACTAACAACATGCCTATTGGTAAGTATAGTACCTTCGTCAGAAATAAAAAAACCAGTTCCTTGCCCACTTCCAGCTCTTACAGTAACCACACTAGGAAGTGAGCTTCCTGCGATTTCTTTAATTGAGGGATTCTTTTTTATGTTTTTTATGTTTATGGCAATCTTTGGTAAATCCCATTTTTTAATTGATTTTTTATAAAGAAGAGATAGTTTTTCAACAGTTTTTTCCCCTATAGGAACAACAGTACGTCTTACTCTTATTGATAAACCATCATAGGTTTTTGCATTTTTGATATCATTCACAAATCTATTAGGAAGCATAAATTTGCCATCATCGCCATAGAGAGAATAAGTTTTCCCAGCAAATTTAACTTCCAAAGGGGAAGGTAAATCCCCACCATCTGTTTCATAACCTGCAGTGCAAGCTATAAGACCACAGCCTGCTTTTAAAGTCCAAATGCCTCTTACATAATCTGATGACCACTTCGTAAAAACGGTGGATTCATATGGATAACTAAATTTATAATTCCTGTCATAAACAACATACTCAGTAGTCCCATCAAAACCAGATGTAGCTTTGACTATCTGACCATAAGGAACTCTGTTTCTTCTTGGGATTCTGTTCCATAATATGTCACTTTCCATTTCAACAACAGAAAGGCCCGTATCAGGATCAATTAGTTCTTTTCTCTTGGGTCGCCCATCTTTATCAACACAATTTTTATGTTTACCTCTATGAACTGGAGATTCACAGTTAATTTTCACTGCAAATGCACTTTCTGATAAAGGGGAGAAGGTGGATAGACCAAAGAAGCTCCCAAAAGAAATTATCGAGATTATTGAGTTTTTAAAACGCATTAAAAAAAGACATCGTTGATAAATAATAATTTGATTGTTATATGATTTCCACCATTTTTAAAAATAGTTTTAAAAAAAATTGTTTTAACGGTATTTTTACGGCTCTTGCAGTCGTTAGATTTTTCAATAAAAAAACGAGTCTGGGTAACTCGCTAGTATGAATTGTTTTTTAAGAGTCGGGGCGACAGGATTCGAACCTGAGACATTGTGCTCCCAAAGCACTTAACAGCTCTAGTGCAGCATTAGGTTTTTAAGCTATAGCAAATTTTTTGCTTAGTTCTGCGTAGTTTGTCTTGTCAAAAAAAGAAGCATATGTCCACTATTTGTCCACTTTCTTGAGAAGTAGAAGCCCTAGCACTCTTTACTTTAATAATAAATGGGAATTGAAGTCTTTTCATTTGTTAATCACAACAATCTTCCTTTGTTAATGAAGCGGTCCAAGAGGATTCCTTCATTGTTGATAAGTCAACTCTATGAGTTGCCATCCAGTCACCATTTGCTTCCACAAACTTTTGAACATTCCCATCTGGAGCTTGATGAATAACAATTATTCTTTGAGGATCATCCTTGCTTACTCCTCTGAAAAGCGGCTTAATATCAAATTCTGAATGCCTTTTATCTGCTTCTGCACTATCAAATATTGCAGCCCATTCATCGAAAGTGCTTTCAATTTTAAAAGTAAACACGGAGGTAACTGAACAAGACATAAAATAAGGAGCTTATTCCTCTTATTTTAAATCAACTATCAATCAATTAATAATTAATTAATTTTTTTTTCCCATCTCTAGTCTCTACTCTATTTATTCTTAACCCAATAAACAAAGCCCATATAAGTGCAAAGACAATTGGTAAGAAAATGATTGCAAGTTTTATCATTTTTTTAATCCTGTTATTTGCTAAAAATAATAACCTCTAAATGAATAACAAAATATAGGTACTTTATCTAAAAAAAGTAGGGTCGAGTTTAGATCTACTGTTAATCAAATTTGTCCACTATCTGTCCACTTCGAAAAATTTATCTAGCATCTCCATTGTCTTGCATTTACACCGGCTTGTTTGTTTCCTAACTTTCTGGAAACTTTCCAATCTTTACATGCTTTTTTCCAATCCTTTGTTATCCAACTGTAGGCATTACCTCTATACAAATGAAGTTCCGCAAGTGTGATCATATCAAAATCCCTTTCGATTTCGTATTTTTCAGATTCTTCTTGGCTTGGAGCGATAGCGATTGCATTTGTGTAATGATTTATCGAATCTTTTAAATATTGCTTAGCAGCAATTCGGTCACCATTTTTTTTGTAAGAAGTATATAAAATGTCAAAATTAGCATCGCCTAGATAGGAGTGTGCTTCATATGTAACACCTAATGGGAATAATCTTTTTATTATTAAATTCTTTTCAGGGTTTTTATCTGAAATTACTTGTTCAAAACTTGTTATTGAACTTTTAGCATTGCTAATAGCTAAATCATTTTTATTTTTATCTAATAATACGTAAGCATAATCAAGAAGTATATTCCCTCTCGCGAGATTCACATAGGTATCTTGTGGAGATAATTTATAAGCTTTCTCAATATCTTTTTTTGCTTGTGAGGCGTTCCCTAATTCCCAGTACAAGTGATCTGCTCTAAGAGCATAAGCCATGGCATACTGATCATCTATTTCGATAGCTTTATTGAAATCTTCCATTGCCTTTTCATTCTCCATCAAGTCGTAGCTATAAATGATTCCTCTAGCTAAATAAGCCTCTTTGGATGAATTATTATCTTTAATAAATGAATTAATCTTTTTCATTGCAGAAGATGTGTCACCTGCTTCAAAGAAAATTAAAGCCTCATCATATTTAGAACTTACCCGTGAACTATTTTTATTGGTTTGACCAGACATAGTTTTCACGCAACCCTCAAAGTCAGTTGCTTTAATACATATTTCAGCAACTTTAGGATCAATATTTGCCTGAATTGCAGTAGGTAAAGCAAAAAATGATAAAAGTGCAACAGTAAATTTTTTCACAAATAAAAAACTGAATATTTTGAATTATAAATTACATGTCAATTTTAATTAAAGAAGCATGAAGAACTAAGAAATACTGCGAAAAACTACGCATCTGTTCACTATCTGTCCACTTTGGGCGTGGACAAATATTTCCAATAAAAAAGCAAGTCTGGGTAACTCTCTAGTATGACTTGGTTTTGATTGAGTCGGGGCGACAGGATTCGAACCTGCGACCTAGTGCTCCCAAAGAACTAGGATCGTTTAAGCTATAACTAAGACTTATTGTGCTAACAGGACTTTTAGAAAAATAAGTATGGTCGAATTCGGCCTATTAAACCTTAATTTGCGTGAGTTTTGCGTGAGATTTAATTTGACAGTCGATCTACAATAAGGGGCAATTAGCTCCTTTTTTGTGAAAAAATATCTTTTAATTTCGGCCTTTTTATTTTTTCTCCCAATGCCTGTTGTTGCTGAAAAATGGATAAATGAATTAAAAGAATCAGAGATTGAAATTTTACAAAGAAATTTATTCTTACATGGTATTTACCAAGGGTCAGTATTAACCGCTTGCATGGCTCAACAATATGGATATATTAACGAAGAACAGAAAATTAATTTAATTGAACCAGCTCGTAGTTTTTTGTATAAAGAAACTTCCAAAGCAAGAGGATTTGAAATTGAAACTGGATTTGAAATTGAAACTAGTATAAATAAGAGAGCTAATAAAATGTTTAAAGGCTTTATATGTATGCCAACGACAAAGCCATAGTAAATAAATGAAAAAAACATTTATATTTACAATTTTTACTGTTTTTGCTTTGCCCCTGGCCGCTGATGGGTTTTAATTGACAGTCGATCTAACATGGAGGGATAAAACCCTCTTTTTTTTATGGAAGAATTAAGACATGGCATCTAAAAAACCTGAGCAAAAACCTTGGACTAAATTCGAAAAAGTATCATACGTTTTAATTGTTGTTGTTTCTATAATTTTTTTTCCTGTAGGGGTTGTAATTGTTAAAGATATCCTTGGTATTTTCATTGTTTCTGCAATCTATTATCCTCTTTTGTTATTTATATATATCCCAATTATTTATATAGCTTGTAGAAAAAAGCTTAGAAACAAGACAAAGAAAACATTTCTAAATTTATTTAAAAAAAGTACCTTAAAACAATTTAATACTGATGTATTTAATAGAAAATCTAATGCAGATGAACTAAAAAAATATGCTGACTTAAAAGATCAAGGCATCATAACTGAAGAAGAATTTCAAGCTAAAAAGAAAAAGTTATTAGATTTTTGAAACGCTTACTACTCCCACTACTTGCTCTACTTTCTTTTCCTACTGCTGTTAATGCAAAATTGGTCTATTTAGAATGTTATTTCCCAGAACAAAATGGGAGAGAACCATATATTGTTGAACTCACATTACAAGAAGAACAAGGTAAGGTAACTACACTATTTAAAAAAACAGGAAGTACACGTACGTATCCTGGAACAAATGGAGAGATAATTCATAAGTCTTCATTTTTTTCTCAAAAAATATTATTTTCTCAAGAGCATAATGAAAAAACAATATTAAAATGGGAACTTAATAGAACAAATGGAAAGATATTTATGGAGTGGTTATATGATGGGTTTTCTTATTTTGGAGATTGTAAAAAAGTAAAAAAAACCAAAACAATGTTTTAAATGAAACGCTTTTTTCTCCCTTTGGGTTTTATTTCAGGAATACCTTTTATAATTCCTCTTTCAAACTATATTTATGTTGGAATTATTCTTTTCAATTTACGTTTTTTTTCATGGTGGGTAATAGTTTTATTAGCTTTCTGGGCTTATGTAACAATAATGGGAAGTGATGGTGCTAGAGCAATGCTTAAAGAAGAATTAGATAAAAAAGGTCTTACTCCTGAACTTGGTATAAATACATTAGTTTTTAATTTATTGAGATTTCCATTTCCAATTGCAGCCATATATGCCATTAAAAAATCATTATGAAAGTTATTCTTGGAATAATTATTGGATTAACAGGGATTTGGTGGTTTTTCCCTACAAAAGATGATATCTGCTATAGATATCTTGACGGTAGATATTCTTATAAAACAGCAGTAAAAAAGTGGATTGGACGTGGTGAAAGATACGGAAGTGAATTTGGTTTAATTGATAATTGCAGAGATAAGATCCAATACGTTGATCCAGATAAACTAATAACTAATAAGGAAGGTTTTTGGGATACTTTCCATAACAAACATATTCAAGGATTAGACTAAAAAAAGGGGCGACAGAAAACCCCTTGAAAGTTACGCCAAGTCGGGCAGAACTAAATACCAAACTTCTAAAGTTATGCCAATTATTCAGGAGAAAATAACTTTTGGGCACTTTTTGGGCACTCTACTTTTTAGGTTAAATATATTATTAGCTGAGACTTACTGCTATGACTGATCGGGGCGACAGGATTCGAACCTGCGACCTAGTGCTCCCAAAGCACTCGATCAGCAAAATGCGACAGTACCCATGAGAACGAAGTGAGGCTATGACTTTAGTTTGAAATATTTGTTATCAAAATGAGTCTCAAGAATTGTCTTATATGCAGCAAAGTGTTGCAAAGTTAAGCATTTGATCGCCCGAGGATCGCCCGCTTGCGACCTAGTGTTTAAAAATGTAATCCAAATCCATTTTTTTTCTTTTCTGATTGATATCCAGCCCTTACGAATTGAGTATTATCAGTCCCTACATCATAGAGAGTATAATTTTTGCCTGCTCCAACACCAATGACAGCTTTTTGAGGAACCTTCTGCTCCTTCTTATGATTTCCGGTTAAATCGTGTACTTCCGAATTAAGAATCCCCTCTGTTAATTCCAAATGAAATTGTTGTGTACTTCTCGCAGTAAATAATCTGTTTACTTGAAGACGTGTAAGTCTATCCAGGAGTGTTAATGGCGGGGTATCTAATGTTAAATCGTCGCCAACATCTTTTGAGCTCCCGTGAATTAAACCACAATCAAGTTCAACAAATCCAAATTGAAGTGCTGCTATCCAATCAAGAAATGATTTATCAACAGCATTTATTAGAGATTTGACCACTTCTTCACCTTTATTTATTCTCAAAGCTTCAGCTCTTTGATTGCCACGGTAACCACTTTCTAAGAGGATTTGTTCTTCCCACCAACCATATATGCACCATGGTTGTAAATCATTACTTTTTGGATTAATTAATCTGTGTAGAAGTTTATTACAGTTTTTTTCAGGGCCTATCATATCCCCCAAAACAAAGAGGGTTATGTTCCCAGGAGTTTTTTTTAAATCTTTTTGAATAAGTTCATAAGTATCTAGATCCCCTTTTAACCCACTTATAAGTGCCCAGCGTTCTATCATCTTTCACAAACATGAGAAGCATCTTCAGCTCGTTCGGCAAATTCAAATCCGTTTTTTAAACGCCATGCAAAAATCGGAGGAAGACCAGCATTTATTATTGCTTTGCAGGTAAGTTCGATATCATATTCAACTTCTCTAATTTTTACGTCATTAGTGATGTCGTTATAAACCACATAAGTAGCTTTAGTTCCTCCATGCCGTGGCTCTCCCACTGAACCTGCATTTACTATTCTTCGCATCGGCAAATTCATTTCTTTCTTTTGAATATCTTTCGAACCACTGTTTTTGACCTTTACGGCAATTGAACCATTTGCTAGTTCACGTATATAAGGTTGATGAGTATGTCCACAAAATAGAATCTCGGCTTTGGCATTTTCAACTCTCTCAAGAGCTGCGAATGCATCCATATCGGGCAGCAGATATTCATGTTGACTATTAGGACTACCATGAACAAAAAGACATTTATCTTTACGAATTGAGTAGGGTAAATTAGCTAAAAAATCCTTATTTTCTTTTGTTAATTTTTCCGTAGTCCATTGATGAGCGAAATGACCTCTCCTTTCAGCGATCTGAGAAGGGTAACTACAATCGCAGGCATCTAATCCATCAACTACATCTTCGTCCCAACAACCCTGACAAGTGGCAATTTTTTTCTCTTTGATTAACTCAATAACCTCATTAGGTTGAGGACCATAACCTACTAAATCTCCAAGGCAGGTAATATTCGTAATCCCTTGTAATTCAATATCTTTTAATACGGCTTCTACTGCAGGTAGATTTGCATGTAAACATGAAATAACAGCTTGATTCATTTTTAATTAATTTCGAGAAGTTTGTAATTGTGAATTTCTAAGTGTGGCTTGATGATGCTCTAGAACAGCATCACTAAGAAGGCAATTATTGATAGTTGATTTTATTAATTGGAAGTTTAAGTTTTTCCCCTGTATGACAATTTCAGAGTGTCTTTCTGGTCTTCCATTAAGAGGAGCAACTTGATTTAAGGTTTGATATTGAGAACCTTTCTGAGTCAATATCCAGTTAAACAAGATATAACGACCATCTGGTAAGTTCATTAATGCTTTTGCTCTATATACGTCTCCATAAGCACCGTTTACTAATTCGAACCAAAAAGTATTTAAACTTGCAGGATCCCAAATATTTTTTTTGAGGTCAATACTACATGATTCAATTGCTTTAAAATCTAAAGTATCCTTTATTGGTAATTCTAGATCTCTGCCAAAATGCAAATATTTATTTGGTTGAAGATTATATATTTCAAGCTCTTTTATAACTCTCAAATCAATACCACTAATACCCTGAAATTTAGGTATGAAAAATTGAGGAAATTCAATAATAATCAAAATATTCTCTTTCTCTACCTCTAAGGGCAATTTTGAACTTGACAAATCTAATAAATTAGGAATTTGATCTTTCAAAAAAGCAAAATCAATTTTTGAATTTATTGCTTGCTCTAAATTAATTTCTGAATATCCGCCAAGACGTACATAACCACAATTTCCAGAGTGATTCTTAAAAGTATTTAGTATCCAACTTGTCTTACCGCATCCTGGAGGCCCTGATATTATCCAAGTTTGACTCATAAAAAACTACCTAATGTATAAAATTTACACCAAAATGAAAATGAAAATCATTTTTGTTTTTGTTTTTAGATATTTCTTATGAGAGGAAATAAAAAATTCAGAGAAATTACGCAGCTAATAAAGTGAGAACATTATGGAATGCTTGTTATTGAATTAAAAAATAATTAATCTATGTACTAAGTGTATTTAAAAATTGAGTTCTTTAACTATTACCAAGGCTGCTTCAAATGAATTGCTCAGGCAATCAATTTATCGTGGTACACCTGGAGAAATATTCCTATATTTGCAACCTGATATTCTTGATGATGGATGGATGTTTCTGAGAGTTAATATCTGGGAAAAATCAGGAATTCCGATTGCAAGAACTGATGGCTTAACTGTCTACGCTCCAGAATCTCAAAAAAGTTTACTAGATGAACTATCACTTGATCATTATCAGGATTTATCCGGAGGAGGATTCTTGATTAGTACTCCAAAAGGCGCGACAAAAAGTTCTTGTGGTTCGGGTTTTAAATTTAATAAATAAAAACCTATTTAAAATGAAAAAATGATTATTTTGAAAGACTATTAACTCGCAAGGGTAGATCTTAATTTTTAGTATTGGAGCAATGGTCTGTTTAATATTGCTTATTTAGTTGTTTTAGCGGGCGATGCAGTATGCAAAGCTATGCAAGGTATAGCAAATGATCGCCCAGGGATCGCCCAAGGACTATTTAAGAATCGTGAGAAGTCAATCGGGGCGACAGGATTCGAACCTGCGACCTAGTGCTCCCAAAGCACCCGCTCTAACTTTTGATTTTTGCTTCCAAACCAACTAATTTCATAAGAACTTTTGCATTAAAAATATTTTATGGAATTTAAATATGATTCAATATCAGACATATTCAATCAATCTTTAAAAAACTTAAAATTTTATTTGCAATATTTTTCAAAAAGATCAAGAGTTTTATTGTTAAATGTCAAAGCCTTCTTAAAATCATCACAAGCTTTTTCATTTTCTCCTATTAGTAATTGAGCAATTCCTCTTCTTTCGTAAGCATCTGCTAATTTTGGATTAATTGATAGTGCTTTATTCAAATCATTTATTGAACCAGAATAGTCTTCAAAGAAACCTCCCTTTAAAGTTCCACGATTCATGTATGCTTCCGCAAATTGTGGATTAATCTCTATAGCCTTGTTGTAATCCTTAAGTGCGCCTTGAAAATCTTTTATTTTTACTTTTGCTAAACCTCTGTTTAAATAAATCAAATCAATATTTGGATTTATTTGCTGAGCCTTATTATAAAAATCAATTGCAGCTTTATAATTCCCTTTATTTCTCGCCAAAATTCCTTGTGTAATATACCAAGAAACTGTATTTGCATAAGCTTTTTCTGATGTAAATAAAGATGCAATTGGAAAGAAAATTGTCGTTCCAATTCTTAATGGTTTTAGAAAGAATATCAAAAGTATAAAAGCTGTAAGCGTAGCAATTCTTTTCTTCATATGTTTTATCAACTGTAATCCTTCATTTTTTTTTTAATTCTAAGAATTTTTCCTAATTAAGACTAGAAGCCATATCAAGTCCATACAAAAAATTTCTTAAAGAAACTTAATTTGCATTCTATTAAAAGTTCGCTTAAATAAGTGTCCCCTAAAAATTAATAATGAGTGAAGAAAGCATTAATGATCGAACAAAAGTAATTGGTGAAATACTGAGTACCAAATTTGAAGAAATCGAAAGTCGTGCTTTAGGTAATAGTGAATCTGGAATCCCAGTATCTTTTTATGATTACGACGCTATGACTCAAGGACTTCCAAGAGGGGGATTAATTGTTCTGGGTGGAAGACCTGCAATGGGCAAGACATCATTATCTTTAAATATGGCATTGAATGTTGCTAAAACTCAAAATCTTCCAATTTGCCTTTTCCATCTGGAAATTAGTAAGGAACAAATATCTAATCGACTTTTGTCAATGGAAATAGGAATTGAATCTGGTCGACTAAGAACAGGCAGATTACAACAAGATGAATGGTTTTTACTAAATGAAGGCATTAATTCTTTAAGTAAATTACCTTTGCATATCACTGATAAACCAATAAGTTCCATTCAAGAGATGCAATCAATCTGTCAAAAGATTAAAGAGGAATCTGAAAAAAAGAGTTTAGGACTTGTAATTCTTGATTATGTCCAATTACTCGATTATTTGCCTATTTCTGAAGTATCAAATAGAGAAGAATATTTATTGAAATTAGCAAAGAGTCTTAAAAGGATAGCAGAGGAACTAAATGTCCCTGTTATTGTTATTTCTCAACTTAGTAAGGATGTAGAAAAAAGAAGAAATAAAAGACCAATGTTAAGTGATATCAGAGACTTTGAACCTCTTGAGGTGTATTCAGACATTATTACCATGATTTATAGAGATGAATATTACAACCCAGAAACCGAAGATAGAGGCATTGCTGAAATTATTACCTGTAAACATAAAAATGGTCCTTTAGGAACAGTCAAATTATTATTTGAACCGCAATTTACAAGATATAGAAATCTTGCTGCATAAATTCGGTTCATAAGATAATTTTTATATACATTATTTATCTAAGTTAAAAATCATGGATGAAAATAAAGTAGTTTCAATTGACAAGAATAAAGAACCAGATATTGACACTCGAGGATTTATTTCTAAACAAATAGAATCTTTTCCTTTATTAGAAAAGGATATCCTTAGATTAAGTTTAGGTTTAGGAGAGTCTTATGAAATTATGCATACAAATGATGAAATAGCAGAAATATTAAATGAGACAAAAGAAACAATTGAAATAAATTGGTCAAATGGAATGAAAAGACTTAGAGATGTCTCTAAAAAAGAGAAATTAAGACAAGAAAATGAAGATGCATATAACGAGATTAGATTACAAATGCACAATAGAGTAATAAAAAAACTTCGCTCACTTAAGGAAGAGTGGAAACTTGAAAATATAAGTCAGGTCACAGAAAGAATTATGCTTGCTTTTTTTAAGAATGATATTTAAAAAATATTTTGTAAGAAATTCTATATATCCTTGACTTATGACTGAACCAAAAACTATTTCTGAACTCATGAAACTTGTAATGGAAGAGTGTAAAAAAGGCAATATTAATAATTCAATCATTTATTTAAATGAGGCAATAGAAATTAAACCGAATGATGCCAGGTTTTATATAAGTCGCGGGACTTTTAGAGGAACAAAAAACTATGAAGATGCGATTGAAGATTATACAAAGGCAATAGAAATTGAACCTAATAGTGTTTTTGCTTATCGATTGCGTGGAGATTCAAAGAGTAAATTAGGAGATTATCAAGGAGCAATTGATGACTACACAAAGGCAATAGAACTATTTCCTAATAAACCTAATAAAGCATATTTATATAATTATCGTGCAAGTGCAAAGCGTAAATCAGGAGATAATGAAGGCGCTGATGAGGATGATAGAAAAGCAGAGAAACTCAAAAATATTTTTTAAATTTATGGCAAAAGATTTTCGTAATATTGAATATCATACAAATCAAGATGGAGATGGACTTAGATATTATGCGTGCTCAACATTAAATACCAAAAGGAAAGAGTTGAGCTTTCATAAAAATAAAGGAGCTATTGTTCAAATGAGATGGGAATTAAATATAGGTGAAGATATTAAAAATCTTAGTGAGACTTTTAATTTTACTCCTCAATTTGGAGAGTTTGTTGAATATCAAAATTTATTTGATTACATAAATCAATTTTGTCGCAAAGAAAAAAATATGAATATGAAAATTACTGATCTCCAAGTTTCCTGGCAGAAAGATTTTTTATTCAAAATAAACCCCACAACTCTAGAACTTGGATACTTATGGATTAGTGACTTAGAACAAATTACAAAGAACTATAAATTGGATAACGATGAATGGATTGAAATTTAATTTGCTTTAATTTCAGAATTTGTTTATTTAAGGTTCAATAAAAAGATTAATCAATTTTAAATAGTTCTAATAAAATTAAAATATTGTGAATTTGCATAAATGAGAAAATTAATATTTTTAATTTTATTTTTATTTTCATTTTCTACATCAACGCTTTATTCATTTAATTTTTTAAACAATAGAGTTTTTAAGTGTAGAAAAAATAATTATGGATTTGAAGAATTATATAAAAACGCCAAAAATGGAGTTGTCGTTGTAAAAACACCAAAAGGTTCAGGAAGTGGAATTGTTATTAAGCACCATAAGAATTTAACTTACATTATTACAAATAGTCATGTGGTTGATAAATATAAAAGAGTAGCAATAGTTTGGTCTAATAAAGAAGTTGATGGAGGTTATGTATTATCTAATGGCTTAATCCCTAGAGAAAAAGATATTTCTGAATCATTTAAAAATGAAAACAATCTAAGTAAAGATCTTGCATTAATAGTCTTAAAAGGAACTAAGGGTACTTCATTAGAGTTTGATAAGAATGATCCACCTATTGGACGAGAGGTTATAACTGTTGGTTCTCCAAGTGGATTGGATTACACAATTACAAGAGGAATTATCAGTGGAATAAGGTCTGAGGGTGAAATTATTCAGACTGATGCAGCAATAAATGAAGGAAATTCTGGTGGTCCTTTATTAAGTTTGAATGGATGTGTCATAGGCATAAACACCTTCAAAATTTCTGATAAAGAGGGTTTGAATTTTGCTATTTCACGAAAGGCTTTTGATAATTTTGCTGAAAAATTTCCTTTAGATTCAGATATTGTGAATATTGTTAGTAAGGTGGATTTATCCAAAAAATCAATTGCCAAATTTTATTTAGGGGATAAAACTAAAGGTCTGCCTCCCTTTTATGATGATAGATTCAAATGGGATTATTATAAATTTGGAACACCTGCTTTCATAAAGGAAATTGAATTAGAAATAATCAGAGATTTAGATTTTGCACTTTTATTTGATAAAGATAATCCAGATATCTATTTAATAAGTGCTCCTTTTAAAGCTGCGATTGCGCATACCTATCAACATTTTGATAGTCCAATGAATAAATGGATGGAAGGGTTTAGGGAACTTGCATTATATGATCTAAATAAATTAGAAGAATTGAAACCTAGTAGCTTGACGCCATATTTTTATAAGTACAAATATATTTACAGTGATCGGGGGCTAACTTACACCCCTCCATTCTATGAAAAATATAAACAGAAAAAAAAATATTACTTTGAAAAAATTAAGAATAAAGAAGCTACTGATCATAATGATTTTTACTATAAAGCATTTGTTTTTTATAAAGATAGAGACTTTAAAAAAGCCCTATTAAATATAAATATGGCTTTAGATCTTTACCCAAACAGATCTCTTTATAATTATTTGAAATCAAAAGTAAGCAGAGACTTAGACGAAAGTCTGTTAGCAATAGATAAAGCAATACTTTATGCTACTCCTCAAAGTGAAGTAGCTTTTTTCGAACAGAAATATAATCTTTTTAAATATAGGTATAAAGATGAAGCAAGAGCCTTAGAATTTGCAAAAAGTATTAAAGGAAAGTTAAAGAATGCTTCTCGTTTTTATGGGGATCTATTGCCATTTCTATTTGGCATAAGTATGGATGCCGAGAAATTGCGAGATATGAAATTTGCATGTGAATTAATTAAAATCAGATATGAAAAAGGAGAGCATTCAATTGATCTCAAAAGATATCAATCGAATTCCTGCTCACTTTATCTCAGATAAATATAAAAAAGTAATAGCAAGCTATAGCTCAGGAGGGGCTACTGGAGGGGCAAATCTAAATATGAGACTACTTACAAAATAAAAAAGACAGCTTGGGAATGCTTTCTATGACTTGGTTTTATAAGAGTCGGGGCGACAGGATTCGAACCTGCGACCTAGTGCTCCCAAAGAACTAGGATCGTTTAAGCTATAACTAAGACTTATTGTGCTAACAGGACTTTATTAAAAAAAGTACGGACTAGATCGGTCTAATTTGATGTGATATGCGTGTCATTTGCGTGCCTTATGGCTTAAAGGAAAGCTTGGAATTAATTTTTCAAATATAATTAAAACTAAAAAAAGAATCCCTTGTTAAAAGATATACAAAAAGAAGTCGATGATTTAAAGAAAACTCTTCTACCTTTACTAGGCAATGAGAGGACAAACTTTCTTCGCGATTTAAAGACTTATGTTTATGTTTACTGTGAGATTTCGGAAGACAATAAACGAATACCTATATATATAGGTAAAGGTAAAAGTGATAGATGTTTTGCTCATTTAAATAATCTTGAAGATATTTCTAAGACAAAAAATAGAAAAATTACAAATTTATTATTAGAAAAAAAACTTAGTATCGATATTCTCGCTTATGGATTAGACAACCAGACAGCATTATTAATTGAATCGGCATGCATCGATTTAATGGGTATAGATAATTTGGCAAACTTGGTAAGGGGGCAGGGAGAAAATTGTAAGAGAATACCACTTGCTGAATTAACAAATCTTCTAACGGAAAAGACTGTTGAAGTGTTACCTGAACATAAAGGAGTTTCAATCCTTATCAACAAATGTTTTAAGCCAACTTTTGGAGATTTAGAAATTTTTGAATATACAAGGGGGATTTGGCCAAAAAGCATGATGACAGTCTCAGGAGATTCAAAATATGCTTACGCGACATTTAAAGGGGTAGTTAAAGAAGTTTATGAAATACATAGTTGGGTTCCAGCTGGTACTCAAGAATATTTCACTAGAGAATTGGATCCAGAAAGATTGTCTGCTTGTAAATGGGAATTTGTTGGTAGAAAAGCGCCTGAAGAAATAAGGAAACTTTATGTCGGTAAAATCATTAAAAAAGATAGGAGTTATGGATCATCATTTATACCTGTTGGGTAGTTAATAAGTACCAAAAATGAATAATTCCTTGTTTTTTCCTTTTTTTTTCGTAAGTATGCGTTTATAGGCTTTCACATAGGAGTTGACGACTATGCAAATTCCAGACGAAATGTTGAAAGAAATTAGAGAAAGTGGATACGATCAAGAGCTTGTATATAACTACATAAGAGAACTATTAAACAGCGATAAACAAATTAAAGAAAATAACAATCTAGAGCTTATGGACAATTACTTATTAGACAAAGATCTACAAGAACCTGCTGCTGAGATAGTGATGGCAGCAGAGATTATAGACAATTACTTATTAGATAAAAGATTTATGAGAGAGCTTGAAGATGTGGATGAATATGATGCTGCTTAAAAAAAACTTAAATGTTTGATTGATTGACAGTCGATCTAGAAATCTGAATTTAAATATAAATTAAATGCCTTTTAAATTGTCGTTCTTAGATTGAAAGTATACTATTTAATTAAAATTTTAAAGTCTGATGAGAATTATTTTATTTATAACTATTTTTTTCTCAATCCTTCCAACAACCTCAAATGCGAGTATAAGAATCACGCAATATAAAAGCAATTCACGTTGCGATACTGCATACCATAAGGCTCCAAAAGGTTCACCTTGTTATAAAATAATTCGAACAAATGATGATGACCCTTCAGTATATATATTGGGTAGAAGTTATAGAGATTTAGAAAGCAAAAAGTCAAAAAAGCCAATCCCTTGGAGTGGGAAAAATGCTTCTGACGGTGATTCTTTAACCTCTTATACTCTCGAAATACGAATCCATTGGCTAGAAAATGAAGCGAGAAAAAGTAAAGGACTAAAAAAACTTAAGTGGGAAGAAAGATCTTATAAGTTAACTGATAAAGGGCGTCATGAATACTCAAATTGGTAAAAATGATAAGAAACGCTTACTACTTCTAGTACTAGCTTTGCCTAGGCTATTAATGCTGAAAACTTCTATTTTAGTTATGACATTATTAATTAATAGAAAACAATTATTCTTTAGGCCACTGATGAGGAACTAAACCGCCAAGAGCCGCTTTATTTCTTGGAGTGTCTTTAAAAAATGCCGCATCACATTGTCTACAGCCCCAAGTCCTATTAATAGGAAAATCTGGAATACAGCCAATTAAATAAATATTGTCATTAAGGAAATCTTCTTCGGTTGGATAACCAAGAACAGCTTTTCTCACTTCCTTCTTATTACATTTGGGACAGATAGTTGGTTTTCTATCAGTAATGAACCAATCTTCCCGTTCTGGTATTGGCTTGCAGTTCATTAATCTAACTCTAAAGGTATTTCCAATATTGGATTTTTAATACCTAATTCCTTTGCTGAATTTCTCATATTCTTATCAGCCTGTTTCATTTCCTGATAAATCTTTTTATCTTCTTCAGTTGCCCAACTTTCTAGCTTTTTGCCTGTTTGAGCCATAGCTAATAATTGAACATATCTTTTGTTGGTTGTCATTTCTTGCCTCCTATTGCCACAAAAACATTAACGACTGCAAAAGTAGCAAATATGTATATAGATAACAACAGCAAAATTCCAGATTAATTAAATTCTAATGATACCCATAAACTATTTGCGTGAGTTTTGCGTGAAGCAATTATTTGCGTGAATTAGGTATTAGCTTAGACTTACTGCTATAACTGATCGGGGCGACAGGATTCGAACCTGCGACCTAGTGCTCCCAAAGCACAAGAGATGTTTTTTAAGAGATTTGTAAGAGCTATTGCTATTATTGAATTCTTATATGATCGTGGGGCATTCTTGAGACAGAAAAAGTGGCCTAGATATTGCTTGAAATAGCATGATATTAGTCAAGAGGGGCTCTCGGAGGTGCTCTTCAAAGACCTAGTTTTGGGTCGATAATTTTGATGTAATTATTTTTTGAGTTTGTTTTAATTGTTTAATAAATTCTTTCTATGAATTCTATACATAGTTAAGGTTTGATTAATTTCTAAAAAAAAAATAAATGTTTAATTTTTGTATAAAAATTATTTCGCAGGCAACTAATTTACGCCTCATAAAGGCCTATGGCCTTTATTACTTGATATTAATTGTAGGTTTTTCTTTTTTAGTAGAAATAACGATATCAGTTCCCTATTTATATATCATCGCAATTATAGTTGGGACAATAGCTTCTTTCATCTATAGAGTTATTTTTATAAGTAATATTCGTTTAGATAATTATGAAAACCCACCTGTTATTGAAAAAAATAAGAGGAAGTTACTTTTAAAATCTTGGTTATTGTTTAGAAACGAGTTTGTTGCTACTTTTTTTGCGGGTTTGGGATTAATCTGTTTTATTTGGCCAGGGATAGTTCTCTTAAAGAGATATCAGTATGTAATTTTTATTACAGAAGATCTTGAATTAGGTCCTATAGAGGCTCTTAGATTAAGTAGAAAATTAAGTGAAGAAAAAGGTTGGCAGGCTTTTAATGCTACTTTGATTTCAGGTTTGTTGGCTTCTTTGCCCGTTATGGTTTTTTTCATTTTTAATCAATTTATATATAACTTACTCTCAATTATTTATTTGCAGTGGATGACTCAAACTTTATATGTCCTTATCCTTATGCCAAACTATAAAATTTATAAAGAAAATTTTGATTTTGATCATAAGAAGATAATCAACAAATCTGCTTAAATCATTCCTTATTTAGACAAACGGACATTTGATTTTTAATCAAAAAATGCTTCTATATATATAGAGAAGTTTTTAAAATGGAAGACCAAAAAATGAAAGCTATCTCCGAGATAGTGAAGATTATCGAGCAATGTAGATATGATGATGAACTATCGGAAGGATATAAGAGGGAGATATTAGACCAGGAGAAAGTATTCGACTAGAGGGGCAAAAGGAGCACCAATAGGTGCAAGTAATAGCAAGCTATAGCTCAGGAGGGGCTACTGGAGGGGTAAATCTAAATATGAGACTACTTACAAAATAAAAAAGACAGCTTGGGAATGCTGTCTATGAATTGGTTTTAGAGAGTCGGGGCGACAGGATTCGAACCTGCGACCTAGTGCTCCCAAAGCACCCGCTACGCAAAATGCGACAGCCCCCACGAGAAACAAGTGATGCTATAGCTTATTAGTTGGTATTAAAAGAGAATTTATGAGTCTTAAAATGTAGAAAGATATAGCAAGGTAGTGCATAAATAAGCAAAATCTCGCTCAAATCTCGCTCACAAGCAAACTAGTGCTCCATAGGCAATAGGTCTAATCAATTTATAGTGGTTCAGATTGACAGGCGATCTAAAATCAGAGGGATAAAGTCTTATTTTTAATTCATATGTTACTTTTCGGCATGGTTCTATCGTTTTTAATTCCATTTGGGATCTGGTTTGCTCTTCGCTCATGGAAACCTAAAACACGAAAAAGGTATGCAGCAAAGTTTTCTCTTTGGTCGTTTATTATTTTTAGCCATTATTTAGGTTATCCAATTGCAAGAGCAATTTTTGGAATTGAGAGTAGATATTTACCAGGTTTGGATCAAGCTATTCCAGGCGTTATTGTCGCAGGTTTTATAGGATCGCCTATTACCTTTGGTATTGGTTATTTAATTGCTAGGAAAAAATTTAAATAGTGAGTGTAAGAAATAAAATTATAACTTTTTGAGTAATTGACATTCGATCTAACATAGAGGGATAAAACCTCTTTTTAATGGATATTTTTGGAATTATTATTGGATTAGGGCTTTTCTTAATATACGCTGTTTTATTTGCATCAACAATTAATAGTTTGTATGGGGGTGGTTTTGTTATATCTAGAGAATGGTGGGATGATGATTATAGGAAATTTCGTAAAACCACCTTCAATAGTAAGATTAAAGGTATTTTTTTAGCGTTACTGATACATGGTATTTATTGTTCAATTATGGCAATTTGCGCTTATCTAAAAGTTGAAGGCAAAGGCAACACTGATGGCCTAATGATTATGTTTAGCATAATATTCGGACTTCTTTGTATGTCTAGGGATCCTGGGGACCTTTATTAATATTTTAATTTTTGAGTAATGAGAAAAGAAACTACTAAAATACAAAAGTTTGATGCTCCTATAGATGCTTTAATCTCTGCTTTTCACAGTGGCTTATTGAAGAAACTCGATAAAGAATTGTTTATGCATGAGTCATATTCAAATGACCATTTTGAGTTAGAGAGTTACAACACTGCTGACACTATTCCGGTGGCAACTTTTTTGAGAAATGAGCAATTACCAGATGAAATAATAAAAAAACAATATTTATATGTGTGTTCTTTTGAATGGGAAACAACATTAGGAGGTAGAGAAAAATTTAAGGAATACTTCGGGAATGGGATGGATATATTGGAAGCATTAGATAAGAGCAGTGAAGGCCCCAAGATTATAAAAACAAATCATTTGCTTTTTGAGATTCGGGGTGATCGTTGGAATAATAATGATGACATTAATTGGGTGAGACTGGCTCTTTACGCTTGTGAAGATGCATCTTCTCATCAAGAAGCAGCAGAGTGGATGATGAATGAACTCACGACCAAAGGTAATGAAATGTATGACGCCGATTACTTCAAAAAAGGGACATTGGAGATATTAATTTAAAAAGCTTACTCATTAAATAAAAAATTTGTTTATCCCTTTATTTAAAGTTAATTCTTGAGTGCCTTTCATACAGCCTCCAGTTGGATAGCTGATAACCTTTTTTGAAATTGCACCAATACCAATAGCTATTAAACCAATACCTAATATTGCTTTTGATCTTTGACTTGAAAACAGAGATTTCATTGTGATTGTTTTTTTTAATAATAGGAATAATTGGGATTATTTTGTGAATGTAATTATCATTTTGAGTGATACTATTCGGCAAAGTATTGCAAGGTATAGCAGAATCTCGCTCAAAGCTCGCTCAGTCTCATCTTTCTAATTTTTGGCAATAAAAAAGAGAGTCTGGGAAACTCTCTTGTATGACTTGGTTTTGATTGAGTCGGGGCGACAGGATTCGAACCTGCGACCTAGTGCTCCCAAAGCACTAAGTCCCCTCTAGTGAGACAAAGGTATCTATGCTATAACTGAAGTCATACTATGAATAAGACTGCACGAGACTGCACACTTTTGCATTTATAGGTTGTAATTCCACGGATTTCCGTAGAAAATAGGACAGCACTAGGTTGTTTTATGTCTGCAACAGAAAGTTGGGTTAAAGAGTTTAGATACGCTATTAAGAGCAAGATTGGTTCTGGTTGGCAAGTTTCAAACGATAGAGGAAATATGCGTCTTTTAGTAGGAAATAAGAAAGAAGGATTCTCATCAATAAACCTTCCTTTTGCATGGCAGAAAGATCAATGGCCAGATGCTTTTGACTTTATAAGGATTGGTGCGGAAGCATATTTGGAAAGCAATAAGAAAATACCTTTAAAAACTGCTTTCAAATTAACTAAGCAAACTTCTACAGAAATCCAACTTGATTGGGAAAGAGCTTTAGTTAATTACAGAAAAGCAAACTCTTTCGCTATTGGAGAAGCTACTTGGAAGAAAAAGCACTTGCCTGTTTTAGAAGGAGTTATGGAATATATGAATCGAACCAAACACAAACCAGAAAATGCAAAGACTTTATGTAAGAAAGTTCTTAATGAATATAAGCATGGCCAATATAAAAAATTAATTGGTTGGCAATTTGGAACTCAAATGAGAAGACACATGAGAATTTCTCTAAATAAGTTTCTAAATTATTGCGTTAGGGAGGAAGACTTCCCATCTTATTGGCTTCCTCCAGAACTTTCTATGGAAGAAAGGTTGAGCAATAACCAAGTCAAAACAAATAAGAGAATAGGTTATCCATTAACTGATTTTCAAATCAATAGATTGGTGGAAGCTTTTGACTTTAACCCAGATAATGAGCAAGCACAAAAATGGAAGTTTGCTGTCCAACTGTGTGCAGTATTTGGTCTAAGACCAGAAGAGCTTAGACATTTGGTAATAAGAAACAAACATAGTAAAAAACCAGAACTTTGGTGTACTTATCAGAAGCAAAATTCTAGGGTTAGAGAAAGACAATTATTAGGTTTAAAGGTTCTAGATTTAGATGGAACTCCTTTTGATTGGTCAGAAGGATTAATCGGAAGATTAGCAGCGGGAGAAAAATTACCAGAAATACCAAAAGGAAAAGGAGGGCAGAACCTTGGTCAGTATTTAAGAAGAAGAAGTGTTAGTGGCTGTTGGGAAGTTTTATGCCATGAAGCTCAATCAGAAGGTCTTGAGTTAACTCCATATAGTTTCCGCCATAGATATGCTTATGTTGCTCACACTAGACCGCAAGATGATGGAACTATGAGATCACTAACTCAAATTGCGGAAGCAATGGGACATGACCCCGATACAAACTTGAAATCTTACGCTAGATTCCAAAATAAAAATCTAACCAAAGTATTTGATAGGGTCGGATAATGAGCACTTATCTAGAAGAAAGAATTAATTGGTATGACGAAAATTATCGTAATGGTAATGCTCTAATTTCTGATGCTCAGTTCGACCAATTAGAAAACAACTTAAAAAGAGTTAGTCCTAATTGTGATTACTTCACTAATAAGAAAGCTCTTCCACTTCCTTCCCTTCCCACCGAATCAGAATTGATGACTTATTGTGATTTCTTTAAGAATATAGCTGATACAAATTAGATTTGGATAAAAAAAAGAGGGTTTAAATAAACTAAACTCCTCTCTTTTTAATCAGTTACAAATAAGAATTTAATCTATTGAGTCACTCAATTGCATGTCTTTTTGTGCTTGTTTGATTCTTACTTCAAAGACTGATTGTCTATATGGAGTTACTTCTCCATTTTTTGTTGCTAAGAGCTGTGCTTGATGAAGCCTATTTGCTCTTTTGATTTTGTCTCTTATTTGTAAGAGGTTATTCATGGTCTTATGCAGTTAATGAGAATCCCGTTCCCTATTCCCATGTCATGCGTCCAGTTATATAAATATTGGATGAACGTAAAATAAAAATAACATTCAATAATTATCATGGCGAGAGTGATTCTTACTAAATTACCGTACTCTATAAAAAATCTTTAAAAATAGTTTTTAATAAAATAATTCTAAATAGAAAGTTTATCTAGAGGTAAAATATTTTGGACCATGATTGTGTCATGATAGTCTTCATTATCTAATGTTTTGTAAAATCTCCTAGATTGAGGCGATTTAAGAGAATCATTATAATTTTTGATTAATACCGAATCATCCAAAAGAGATATATTTTCTCTTTTAAAACTTTCTTCATAAGAATATTTGATATGTCCTATCTCTTTTTCTTGATTAGAGCTTTTGGGTGAAGTTGAATTTTTTGAAGTCATTATCTTATTATTCTTTTTTATTTAATGTCTTCAATATTCAAGGGGTAAAAATATAGGAGACTTCCTAGAATTTAAGATTATTTGATTAAGAAGTTATTAAGCAGAAAATAAATTTGTTTAAAAAACTTCTAAATTTCTAAACTAAATATTTTTCTAATAGTCAAAGTTTATTTAATAAGAATTTAATTCAAAGTTAACAATAGAGACCTATAAGATAAACATGAACAAAAATCAACTTATTAACTTCATTACATTTTCAATTCTTGAAAGTAAAAGAGTTGAAGACAGATTATGTAGAAAAGAAATTCATAGCTATCTTACCCAACTAAATAAAAAACAATTAAAAGCAATTACAAGTGAATTTATCATTTAAAAAAAATATGAAAAAGCTACTGGCTGTATTTATTTTTATTCTTACTTCTTGCAGTACAAAAGATGAATTATCCATTACCCAAGAAGAATTATCCATTACAAAAGATGAAATTTCGATTACGAAAGGTAAATCATCCATTAATGATAAAAAAAAATTATTTTATGTAACTAAAGAAACGGCTGTTCGTCTTTGTGGAGGTAAATCCAGAATAATTGAAAGTAAAAATGAAGAAATAATCAAAATAGAAGTAAAGGATTTTTCAAATGTTGAAAAAGAAAAATTTGTTCAATTTACTCTTGTTGAGACAGATAGAAAAGGTGGTAAATATAAAATTGTTAATTGTTATCCAAATAAAGATCCGAAAAAATCGGTAATTAAAACAATCATGACTAATTACAAGTTAAATTAGTCTTGGGTCAACTAGATCAAATGAAAATATTTAAATGAGATTTAAAGATGCTTTAAACTAAATAATCTATAAAAAAAGAGTAGAAATATTTTTTATTATGCATCCAAGCAAAGTAATCAAAGATCCAAAAATTAATGATACTTATTACGATCCAGATGTTGATAAGCTTTATCAATACGTAAAAATTGGTGACTTTCCACCAGAATGGGTTGTGACGAATATAGATGAAGATGACGATTATTATTACGCTTCGATGGGATATTAGTTTTAATATCTATTATTAAATTCAATAAATTTGTCTCTTTAAAATTATGTGTGAGGAAGATTAAAGAGACAATCTAAATTTAGATAAAAGGGTTTAAGGGAAAATTAAAAAGGAAATAAGATTTAATGAAAAAAATAATAATTCAATGTAAATTAAATATGAAATAATTACATCAAATAAATTTGATTATATAAAATTAATTTGTTGGGTTTTCAAATGACTATTAAAGATCATAAAAGTTTGCAGGGCTCAAAAATTCTTCTTGTAGAGGATGATAAGAGTATTAGGCTGACAGTTAGTGAATCATTGAAAGGCGAAGGTTTTGAAGTTTTAACTTTTAAAGACGGTTTAAGTGCTTCAGATTTTATTGGCGAAAATACTAAAAATGATGTTGACCTTATAATTCTCGATTTAATGTTACCAGGGTTAAATGGATTAGAGTTATGCAGAAAAATAAGAAATGAAGAAAATTATACGCCCATATTAATTTTGAGTGCCAAAGATAATGAATCAGACCGGGTTCTTGGATTAGAGGTTGGTGCTGATGATTATTTAACAAAACCTTTTGGTTTAAATGAATTAATTGCCAGATCAAGAGCATTAATAAGAAGATCTAAACGTAACAAAAAAAATATAGAAAAAACAGAGACAATTATCGAATTTAATCACATAAAAATGTTTTTAGAAGAATGTAGGGTAACTTCTTTTGATAGGGAAATAACATTATCACCAAAAGAATTTAAATTATTAGAGTTATTTATGAAAAATCCAAAAAGGGTATGGTCAAGAGATTTAATTCTGGAAAAAATATGGGAAATTGACTTTATTGGTGATACTAAAACTGTAGATGTCCATGTTAGGTGGCTCAGAGAGAAATTAGAAGAAGATCCCTCAGCTCCAAAGTTTCTTAAAACTGTAAGAGGTTTTGGATATAAGTTTGGATGAAAATGAAAACACTACAAGAAGTATTATTATTTTTACATCAGAAGTGGAAAATAAAAGTCAAGCATTTTTCTCAATCAAAAGAAAAAAAATTTGAAATTGATAAAAATAAATATAAAAGAACTATTGATTTCCCATTTGACAAAATTAGACCTCAAGAAATGTTGTCTTGGTTGGATTATTCATCACAAGGATGGATTATCTTATCATCAGATCTAACAATAAAATTTATTAATAAAAAGGCTTTATCTCTTGTTAGGTTCATTAAATATAAAGATATCATTGGAAAAGCAATTAATGATATTAATGAGCTTGAAGTACTGAGAAATAAAATTCTTTACTCAAGAAAAAAAAATTTTCCAATCAGTCTTGACTTCACCATTGCAGGAGAACCTATTTGGGCAAAGATTATTAGAGGAAGTAAAAAGAGTTATTTAATAATGTTGGAAAGTAAATTATCAATTGAATCCATAAAAAAACGACAAAATCAATTAATTAATGATGTATCTCATGAACTGAAAACCCCTCTTACATCTCTTATCTTAATTGGGGATAGACTGGAAGAAGTAATATCAAAAAAGGATAGGTATCTTGTTAAAAGGCTTAAGAAAGAGTCAAAGAGATTGAGAAAAATGGTCGAAGAGACTTTAGAGCTTTCCAAGTTAGAAAGTAGCGAATCTTTTAATAAAAACAAAAAAATATCTATTTCAGATTTGGTTATGGAATCTTGGCAAACATTAAAACCTCTTGCAGAAAAAAAAGATATAAAAATAAGTTTATTTATACCAACAAAATATTATATTGCTGGTGATATTGAAAATTTAAAAAGAGCATTTATAAATATTTTAGATAATGCTATTCGTTACTCCCCATTTAATGAAGAAATTCAAATTGAAATTTTCAAGAGAGATAGCTCTGTTGTTATAAGAGTTAGAGATAAAGGTATTGGATTAGAAGAAAATGAATTTAATGACATTTTTTCTCGTTTTTATAGAGGTGACCCATCAAGGACTAAATTCAAGAAAAGTGGTAGTGGTTTAGGTCTTTCAATAACAAAAAAAATAATCAATAACAATAAAGGTTTTATAAAGGCTTTTAATCATAAAGATGGTGGAGCGATTATTGAAACTATCTTTCCGTGTCTTAATACAGATTTGTAGGGAAAATTTAAAAAATATTAGGACATGATTTTTCTGCAATAAATTTTTTTAAATTCAAAACCCCCTCTCTTGTAAAAAGAATGCTTCCTTCTTTGGAGTCATCTGCCCAATAAGAATCTCTTTTCCCAATAGCTAACCACAGCCTATCAGGTAATGTTGGCATATACATACTCTCAAAAGCACATGTTCCTATGTTATTTTCTTCTTTTTTATGTTCCATTTAAAAAGTTAAGGAAAAAAAATTATTAAGAGCGATTTAAGGTTTAAAGAATGCTAAGCAAAAAAAGACCTGCGTAAAGCAGGTCTTTTTGTGTGTAAGAGATTTTCTAAATTAAATTAATAAATTTAGAAGCTGAATGAAGTCTTAACCATTACACCAGTTGTATCATCAGTGTTAAGTGTTGATACATCTTTTACGTAAATTAATGGTGTAATTGTCATGCCATCATTAATTTCGTAATCGTAGTATGCCTCGTACATGTACTGAGCATCTGTATCTTCAACAGTGTTAACTCTTGTACCCATTCCAAGTCCTAGAGTACCAGGGCCAAATTCACTCCACTGTAATCCAACGAAGACGTTTGTATATTCGTCAGAAGCAGCTACTTCGCTGTCATCTTCACCGTATTCGTAACCAACGCTGATTGAAGGAAGCCCCTCATTGTCAGGTATGTAGTATGCATTTAAGCCATAAGCGAAGTCATTACCCATGTTGTCATTAACTGGTGCGCCATCTTCGAGTGCTCCGTAAGTGAATGAAACACCATAAGAATCAGCTGTATAAGCAAAGTTAAAGCCATAAGCATCCACTCCTTCTTCGTTTGCTATATCATCTGGGTTGCCAGCATAACCAACTGCAGCAGTTAAACCATTACCGAAGTCATATTCAGCACCAACCATCGCTGAGTCATTATTGACAAAAGCGTTATTAGTTCCACATTCGTCAAGAGTGTCACTAGGTGTTCCGTAAACGCAAGCATTTGTAAACATCTTACTTGCGCCTATGTCATCACCAACCATTACAGTGATGTTTTCACCAAGTGGGAAGGTGTAAGAAATCTCGTCAAGTCTTAGGGCTTCAGTAGCTTGTGTGTCTCCACCGAACTCACCAATACCTGGCGCGTCAGAATTACCAGTATCGAATTTAGTTTCAAGTTTATCTTCACCAGTGAAGCTGGTAGTTAATTTAATGCCGAAATCATAACCTGTTGTTAGGTTGTCATCAAGGTCGTTTCCTGCATCATCATCATTCTCGAAACCTGCGTAGAAGTTAGCGCCGAATGATGCCGTTGTAGTTTCTGAGAAACCACCAGCTTCAAAGTTATTTAATCTTGCTTCAAGTCCGTCTACGCGGCTGTTAGTAATAGCAAGTTGTTCTGCAGGAGTGAAATCACTAATAGTAACTTCGTTTGCTGTAGCTGACATAGGAGCTAAAAGTCCTAATGTTGCAGGGGCTATAAGCAAATTTTTAAAAAGTTTCATGAACCTCAACACGTAAATAATGGATATAAATCCATATTCATAAAAACGAATTAAGGTTAAGAAATGAATAAGGTTTAAAATCAAAAAAAAATTTAAATAAACCTTAAACTCCTCTTAAATTAATGGGAAAATTTTCCACAAATTTCAAAATTTTTATTAATAAAAATTAAAAATTAACCAAAGTTAATATATTAATATTTTTAAATTCAAATAGAAAAAATCATAATTTAAGATTTTGTTTAAGAGAGAGTTAAGAACTAATTAATTTAAAGATAAACTTTTAATTAGAGAGGATTTGTAATCTAAATAAATGCTATAAATGTGAAGTCTATCATTTTGATCATTTAAACAATGAAATTAGCTAAAAAGGCTTTTTTGTTAGCTTCAACTATGACTCTGGTTGCTTCTTGCGGAACCTCAACTTCTTCAGTGAGGTTAAGTGGAGCTGGAGCATCTTTCCCTGCCAAAATTTATACTAGATGGTTCAAAGATTTATCAAATGATGGAGGTCCAAAAGTAAATTATCAAGCTGTTGGTTCGGGTTCTGGAAGAAAAGCATTTATTGATCAGACTGTAAACTTTGGTGCGTCTGATGATCCCATGAAAGATAAAGATATAGCAAAAGTTACTAGAGGATTAGTTCAGATACCTATGGTTGGTGGAACTATTGCATTTGGTTATAACTACGACTGTGATTTGAAACTTTCCCAAGAGAAAGCAGTACAAGTTGCTATGGGAATGATTAAGGATTGGAAAGAATTAGGTTGTAAACCAGGGAAATTGACTTGGACCCATCGTTCTGATGGATCAGGTACAACTAAAGCCTTTACAAACTCTATGGAAGCGTTTTCAAAAACCTGGACATTGGGCACAGGTAAGTCTGTAAAATGGCCGGCAGGTGTTGGAGCAAAAGGTAATTCAGGTGTGGCAGGTGTTATTCAAAATACTCCTGGTGCAATTGGTTATGTTAACCAGTCATACATTAAAGGTAATGTGAAAGCTGCAGCACTTCAGAATCTTTCTGGAGAATATGTAAAGCCTACAGTTGAGGCAGGAGCTAAAGCTCTCAATGGTATTACTTTAGATAAAAATCTTGCTGGTAAAAATCCTAATCCAACAGCAAAAGGAGCATATCCTATAGCTTCATTAACATGGATACTTGCTTATGAAGAAGGTAATGGTAGAAATACTAAAGCTATTAAACAAGCCTTTAATACATTGTTAAGTGATGAGTATCAAGATAAAGCTCCATCACTAGGATTTGTTCCTTTGAAAGGCGAAATTCTTGAGAAGTCAAGAGCTGCGGTAAAAAGAATCGGTAAATAAACCGTAAGACAATATTTAAAAGGAGGAATTTATTTCCTCCTTTTTTATGCAAACAAATATTTTGATAAACCTAATATTAAAGAAAAAAGAATAAGTATGTAGGTGGGAACTACTTTTAAAAAAGATAATAGTGTGGAGATTAAAACTATAAAAATAGAGCTAATTAAAAAGAATTTTGATGAAAAACTATCTTCAATTAAATTAAAGCCAGAGAAAATAACTGCTCCTGGAATTGTATTGATTACTCCTTCGATAAAGTAATTAACAGATTTAATTCTGTTTTTTATGAAGCCTTTCCCAAAAACAAAAATCAAGATAAAACTTGGTAAAAATATTGCAAACGTTGATATAAATGAATATTTTAAAGCCTCATTAATACCTCCAATTGAAAAACCTGCTTTATATCCAATAAAACTTGTAGTTAATAAGACAGGACCAGGTGTTATCTGGCCAATCATTATGCCATCAATAAATTCATTATTTGTTAACCATCCTTGCGAGATAACATAATCACTCATTAAAGGAATAATTACTAATCCGCCTCCAAATATAAAAAGTCCCGATTTGAAAAAGAATAAAAATAGATTAAGGTAATTTATTAAAAATTTTGAGTTTAAAGAATCCTTCAAAAAATTATAAAACTTGGCAATATCCAAAAAGATTGAGCTAGTTAAAAATGAGGTTGTTGAAAATATAGATAAAGGGACCAAGCTATAAAAAATATCTTTGAATTTCTTTAAAAATATATTTATCAATCCTGCAATAGTAAGTATTGTAATTAGAGGAAATTGAATACTATTATATTTGGCAAATATAAGTAGAAATAATATTGAGCTAGAGAATAATATTCGATCAAACTTTAATCTTTTTTTTAATAGAACTAATGAGAATGAAAAAATTATTCCTGCAATAATAGGAGGATTAAAATAAATTAAATCACTTAGAAATTTTGATCCAGAATAAATTTGCCAAAAAAAGCTAAGAACTAATACCGAAATGAATCCTGGGATAATGAAACATATACCGGATATCAATCCACCAAGATAACCATTAATTTTAAGACCTATATATATTGCTAATTGAGTGGATATTGGCCCTGGAAGCAATTGACATAAACCAATACCTTTTTCAAAAGATTGGGTAGAGATTAGTTTTTTATTATTTATAAGTTCATCTTCGAATAAAGAAATATGAGCATATGGTCCTCCAAAACTGAAAATACCAATTTTTAGAAAAATTTTTGCAAGTTCAATTAAGGATATTTTTGCCATTTAAATACTCTAATTTCTAAAAATTAGTTTTTATGGTGATGATAAGCTTTGTTTGATTGATGGTAATTTAAGACTCGAAATCCAAGATAATAATATTAGAAGTGATGAAAAATAAAGACAATATTGAAGACCAATACTCGGATTTCTCCCAATCATAAATAGTAAGCCAGATAGTAATGTTCCAACTAGTCTTCCAGCAGCATTTGCCATGTAATAGAAGCCAACATTTAAACTGACTTTTTCATTATCAGAGTAGGCCAAAATCATATAAGAATGTGTGGAGGAATTCATTGCAAAAACAAATCCAAAAATAGTAAGTCCTAAAATTATTGCTATCGATGGAGAACTTTCTCTCCATAATGCGACTCCTATCAAAGATGGTATGACCATTAATACGGCACTCCAAAATTGGATAGCTTTACGATCTGGACTTTCTTTCTGGCCCCACATCTTTCTAATTGCTGGAGCCGAAGCCTGAACAATTCCATAACCTATTACCCAGGCCCCAAGAAATAATCCTATCTCCATGTAGTCCCAACCAAATGCCATATCTAGGAATACTGGAAGAGCTACAACAAACCAAACATCTCTTGCTCCAAAAAGAAAGAATCTTGCTGCTGAAAGAATATTTATTGCATTTGATTTTGAAAAAAGATCATTAAAAGCTGGTTTGGTTTTCATCTTACCAATTTCTCTAGGCAAAATTAATGTCAATAAAAAGGCTAAGCAGAGTCCAAAACCCATAATTCCTACAGCATTATTGAATCCAAATAACTTATATAAAAGTCCACCCAAGAAGAACCCAACTCCCTTAAGAGCATTTTTAGATCCAGTTAAAATAGCAACCCATTTAAAAAGTTGTTTTTGGCCAGTATCATTGCCATCATTTGCCTCTGGAACTACTGTCTTAACAGCACTTTTAGCACTCATTTTGTTTAAATCTTTTGCTATCCCACTGACTGCTTGAGCAACCATAACGTATAAGACACTAAATATTACTGGCCAATCCTCCTTAACTGGAATAAGCATGAAAAGAGCAATGATTTGAAGGATAGTCCCAATCCATAAAGTAAGCCTTAAACCATATCTTGCTCCTATCCAACCACCATATAAATTAGTAATTATTCCAAAAAACTCATAAAAAAGGAAAAGTAAAGCAATTTGTAGAGTTGTGTAACCTAGCTCATGAAAGTGACCAACAACTAATAATCTTAATGCGCCGTCAGTAAGCGTGAACGCCCAATAGTTTGCTGTTACAACACTATATTGTTGAATATTAGATAACTTCATAAAGACATAAATTAAATTTCTTTTTTGATTACGTATTCAGTAAGATCTGCAAGTCTGCAGCTGTAACCCCACTCGTTGTCATACCAAGCGTATATCTTTAATAAATTTGAATTAACAACCATCGTCGATAAACTATCAACTATTGAACTTCTAGAGTCATTTACATAATCTGCAGAAACTAAAGGTCTTTCTTCGTAGCCAAGAATTCCTTTTAAATAAGTTTCTGAAGCTTCCTTAAGTGCCATATTTACTTGTTCAGTTGTCACGTCTTTATTTAATTCAAAAACTGCATCTGTTAAAGAACCATTAAGTAGAGGAACTCTTACTGCATGTCCATTTAATTTTCCTTTTAATTTTGGAAAGATCTCAGCGATAGCTTTAGCAGACCCAGTGGTAGTAGGTATTAAACTTTGCATACATCCTCTTGCTCTCCTCAAATCACTTTTATAAAAATCTACTGGGACTTGAGTGTTCGTGACATCGTGAATAGTTGTAATAGCACCATGTTTAATTGAAAAATTTTCATTAATTACCTTTACTATCGGAGCTAAACAATTTGTAGTGCAGGATGCTGCAGTTACTAATTTATGTTTGGAAGGGTCATAAAGACTTTGATTTATGCCATAAACAACATTAAGTGATTCAGCTTCTGCAACAATTCCCTTAACTGGACAAGCTACTATTACTCTTTTCATCCCTAGAGATTCAAAATAGGGATTTAGTTTTTCTGGCTTTTTATTCTTTCCTGTACATTCCAAAATAATATCTACAGAAGATTTTTCCCAAGGAACATCAAGGTAATTTTTAAAAGATGTGTAAGCTAATTTCTTTCCATCAATTATTATTTCTTTTTCTTTAACCTTTATATCTTTAACCCATCTGCCATGGACTGAATCAAATTCGAGTAGATGTGCAGCGGCATTCGAATCTCCTGCTATCTCATTAATGTGAGTTATTTCTATATCAGCTCTATTCCATAATGCTCTGAAAACTAATCTGCCAATTCTTCCAAAACCATTAATTCCAATTTTCATAACTTTGAAAACTCCTATTGAAATTATACATCAAAATATTTTGATGTATCAAGATGTTTTGATTAATGAAATCTTTTTTATTTAAGCTATATTTAGGAAAATTTAATTAATTTAAAATTGTTAAAAGATATTAGCAAAGTAAAAAAAGAAAATATATCTAAGTTGATGGTTTCATTTTCTGATCCTTTTAGGCTAGAAATAATTGACCTAATGATGGATGGAGAAGTTTGTGTTTGCGATATTATGAAATTAACTAATTTATCTCAATCAAGAATTTCATATCACATAAAAATTTTGAAAGAAGCTGGTCTTATCTCAGACAGACAAGAAGGTAGATGGGTATATTACAGCCTAAATAAAGAATCTCTCTTTTTGATCAAGGAATGGATAACTTCTTTGACAGATTATTCTTCAAATAAAAAACGTTGCTGCGAATAAATTATATTTTAGATTTTATTAATTTACTTCTGATTCCCTGTCATAAGTCATTCCTGATTGTTCCATCCACTCAGCTTTAGTTTTGCAATTTTGTTTGTGATTAAAGATGTGAAAACCTTCAATAATAATCATTATGGATAGAAGCAAAACAGGAATAAAATAAACAGGTGAAGATATTACTTCTTTATATTTGATTTGAGCTATGAATTCCCTGTATTTAAACATCTCCTTAGTTTCTATTTAATAAATAATATTCACCTATGGTTAAGTAAAGTTAAAGAAAAAATCTTTTTAAAAAATTTAGTTTAAGGATGTTTACTTAAAAAAAATAAAACCTTTCTAAATGAACCTTTTGATAATATTATTTCTTCTTACTTGAATATTTGCTGTAATTTTTTCCGCTAAAGTTGGCAGATTTGGTGGCTCCAGCATTAGATAAACTCTTCCTGATTTTTCTAAATAAACATAGTCTTCTAATACTTCACGGCTAAGCAATCTATATAAAGTTTTGGTTGATTTATAACCTAACTTTTTAGCTGTTTGGCTAATCGTATAAGCTTCCAAATGCAATGATTTTGGTTTCATCTTACAAAATTTACATTAGGTGTAATTAGCTGCTATGAAGGGATTCTATTCCATTTACCTGATCAAGCATTTGTAAAAGTGTGTCTAACTATGCAGACTTTTCCCTAGGAGAATTTTGGGGTCCGAAATTACCCCCTCCCGTACAAGAAGAAAGAACCTATATTAAAAATTAATGTTGCCTTATGTCTTATGTCATTCCTAATAAACTCTAGAAATTAAAAAACACAAAAAATAATTATCTTTTGTGGAAATAGATAAGACATAAGACATTCTCTTAAATACAAATCGGTTCAATTCTTTTTAGTGTCTTAGATAAAAATTATTCTGCCAAGACACATAAGGCATTAAATCTCATAATGTCCTTTATTAGGCAAATTTATGATTCTTGGCTCCTTTTTCTTTTGCTCAATAGACCATTCTGGATGAAACCAATAATAAGGTTTTCTCCCACCAAATCTGTATTGTTTTTTTTCATGGCCTAATTTTCTTAAGCAATCTGCGGCTTCCTTTACATCTTTATCTGTTATATGTTCATCATTTCTACAACCGCTATTAACCAAAGCTTCAACTGTCGTAAATCTATATTTATTGTGCTCTTTATTCGTCCATTCCTCTATACGTGAGTAGAAAGGGTGTTCTGCTTCGAAATTTAAATTTCTTATATTTATTTCCTCTTTATATTCATCATCCAAATCCAATATCATTCCTTCTTTATAGGCCAGCAAAGCAGCTTTCCAGATTCGATCTCTATCTTTTAAAACCTTTTTATTATTTATTAATTTCCCTTCTAGATTTATTACCCAATACCTTCTAGAACCTGTTGGATCATTTAGAAAATCAGTTCTATTACAACTTGAAACCATTATTGATGGTCTTGGATAAGAACCAATACTTCTTCCATAAGGTCTTCTAAATGTATCAATCGGACTTGATAGAAGAGCTTTTAATGTTGCTGCTTTTTCTGAATTTGGTGAGATCCTATCTAATTCTGCAATTTCAAAAATCCAACATCTTTGCAGCATCATTGCCAAATCTTGAGGCTTTGGTTGCCATGTATCAGCAAAGAACTCATCAGAAGCTAAATATCTCCAAAAAGTAGATTTTCCTGTTCCTTGCTTACCAACTAAAATGCAACAATTATCAAACTTACAACCACGATTTTTGACTCTTGCAACTGCTCCAATTAGGGTCATTTTAAGCATCTGGTCATATAACTTAGAGTCAGTTCCTAAGTAGTCGGAAGACATTGTTTCTATGTCAATTGGTTTAATTGATTTATTATCTGCAATTCTTTCAAGATATGCATTGACAGGGTGATATGTATTCTGACGAGCAGCTGTTAATAAACCATCAAAAGCAGAGTCTTTTCTAATGTTATATCCATACATATTTAGATAAGTTGAGAAGCTTTCAACAAAATCTATTTGAATAGTTTGTCCATCAAATTCCGGTTCAAGAGTTAGAAGATTATAGGTTAATCGTGGAGAACAATTATCAACTAAAAGTTCTACTAAATCTCCAGAATCAATCTTCTTTTTTCTTTCTCCTTCATAACCGCTTGGAAATTTAATTTTATTTAGAAATCCAGTACTAATAATTTGGTGTTGTCGTGTAATAGCATCAGTCACAAAATTCTCTCCTTATTCTTTTTTCTCTTTTTCTTTTAGGTCTATTTGGTGTATGTCCGTAAGTTACTTTGTTGCATCTAAGTGTAGTTTCTGCTCTATCTTTAGCGTAGATTTTCTGTTGTTCTTCAGAGAAAATTTTCCAATATTTACCATCATTTCCATGAAATCTATGGCACTCAGGCAACCCATCATAAACACCTTTATATTTATAAAATTCTTCAATTAGGGCTTGTTGTCTTTCGTATTCTTTTAAGTATTTTGGTGTTATTGGCTTACTACTATGAAAGCCATCTAACTTAAGCCAATTACAGAATTGATCGTCTGATCGAAAGGTTTCATAGTACCTTCTACGCCAACCATTCATTGCTTTTTTTCTTTCTTCTTCACTATCAAAATGCTCTGGCGCTATCCATTTACCATTTACTTTTTCCATATTCGCCACCAATCTTTTTTTATTCCAAGTTGCTCTAATAAATTTGCTATTTGCTCATGATATTTAGTTTGGATATATTCTAATATCTGAACTTTGGTTTGTAATGCACAACAATAAGCATTTGCTTGGACTAGCTCTTCAAATAGATAATCAAAAACCTTTCCATTATCACCAAGTTCAGTTGCTTTGTTATGACACCTATTTTTAAAGGTGCTTTTAAGTATTTTAGAGGGAATCGTATCCACTACTTAACCTCCTTTGCGACGAGGTCTTTCATCATCTCTTTCTTATATCTAGCTCCCTTTTGCTTCTTAGTTTCTGCGGAATGTTTAAGTAGTGCTTTTCTGCACTCCTCTAATCCATAAACACATTTCCCTTTTTCCTTTCCTTCACCTACTCGATAGAAGTGTTCTCCCGCTACAAATACATTCGCTTTTTTTAACTTATAAACAGTTCTTTCACTGCAATATAGATACTCAACTAACTTAGGAAGCTCTATCCAGTTTGTAGTAGTCATTAACCTTTGAAGGATTATTCTTCAACTCGTTATATGCAGTAAGAACAGAAGGATTCGTCATCACGAGAAATCCATTTACATTCACACCAGATTTCTCAAAGCAAATTAAATCCATTGCAATTCCAACTGAATCGTGATGAGTCAAGTTAGAAGCTTGGAGCTTCTTTCCTTTGAAAAACTTTGGTGGTCTGTTGCGTGTTCTCAATATATATGGAGTTGTTTGTTGATAATCCCCGCACTTATCGAAGGTGCATCAAATAAAGTCGAAGGTCACTACTGTGGGCTGTTTGAAGGTCGCAAATATCTGACAACTTTATTATTGCCGAGATCTGAACTAATTCAACCTAAAGTTGCACACATGGTTTCGAAGTTCCGTGGCTTTTTTATTACAAATCCAACATATTCCACGGAAAAGCTACGGATACTTTTGAGACTCTATTTTGGTATATCTGAGATCGACTGCTATGACTATCGGGGCGACAGGATTCGAACCTGCGACCTAGTGCTCCCAAAGCACCCGCGCTACCAAGCTGCGCCACGCCCCGCTCATAAGATCTTAGTTCATAACATGCATCTGTTAAAGACCAAATTTTAAAAATATTGATAAAAAAACTATTTTTTAAGGAAAATTTACTAATCCTCGCTAAATTGTCGCTAATATTTTTCTTCAATTAAGCGGGAATTTTGGTGACACCCGCTTTACTTAAAAAATATCTAAAAATGAAACGCTTGCTACTTGCACCGCTATATTAAATACGATTGACAGTCGATCTAACATACATGGGTAAACCTTCTTTTTTTAATGCGTAAATTATTAATACTTTGCGTCCTTTTGTTTTTATCAGGATGTGGTTATGGTTCTCAAATGGAGGCTTATAAAGCTTGCGAAAGGGAATGGTATTTACTCTACTCTTCAGATGAGTACCAAAAAAAAATTTGGGGAGACCATTATTTTAGAACATGCCAAAATGAACCCTCAAGCAGAAAAGTGTTAGGACTTTACAAGACGAGTAGATTTGGGTCTTGGCAGGTTGGGAAAAGATTCTCTTATTAAATGAAACGCTTACTACTCCCACTACTAGCTGCTATCGCTTTACCTAATGCTCTTAATGCAGGTGATTTAGGAATTGCAGATTTTGATTTAGAGCGAGTTGTAAATATAAATAAAAAAAATAAAATCAAGTATCAAGAGACTGTTGAAAGTGATGTGATTAATTTTAATTGCGGGGCAATAAATACTTACAAGAAAAAATGCTTAATTGAGTTTAAAAATGGCTTACTAATTGTTGATGGTTCTAGAGGAATTAAGCCGAGTCAAATAAAACATGTAAATTTTGTATCTAATGGGGCTAGTCTTTTTATTTACGTTACTTATGAAGATTCAAATAATAAATTAGTTCATGCTGGATTTAGCAGCATGGATATTGGACAACGTGCAGGATTTCAAACTCGCTTCTTAAATTGGATGAACTCAGATAAATAAATGAAACGCTTACTACTCCCACTAATAGCTGCAATTTGCATAAAGGGTAACTAGAAGTTTGGCTGATATGAAATCACCCGAGTTATTCAAAAAATCTCGCTAATGCTCGCTAAACAGGTTGTAATAAATTATGTACTTTCTAGTATTTGCAATACTTTTCGCTTGGATAATCGGTTACTCTCAAAGCATCCGCGCTACCAAGCCACGCCACACACCGCTCATAAGATCTTTGTTCATAATATGCTTCAGTTAAAGATTTTTTCGAAAAATTTTATAAGCAAAATCTTATTACCCCATATTTTGAAATCTTTAACCATTTTTAAGTAATTCTTGGCATAAGATTAAATTAATTAACTTAATTAATCTTTTAATTTTGAAAAATAATAATTTGAGTATTTTTTAAAAAAATATAAAATAAGTTTTAGATCTTAATTCCTTACCTATTTCTTAAAATTTTAAAGAATGAAAAAATTTGAAGACTTAATTAATACTTATAAAGATTTTCCAAAAAAAGGAGTCGATTTTAAAGATGTTCTTGGAATTCTTCATGAGCCTGAAGTTTTCCATGAATTAATTATGCGAATGTGCTCAAGTCAAATTATAAAAAATTCTGAGGCCATAATTTCTATAGATGCAAGAGGTTTTATTTTTGGTTCTGCTGTTTCATTAAAATCTTCAAAACCAATGATAGTCGCCAGAAAACCTGGAAAACTTCCAGGGGAAATAGTTGAACAAAACTACAATCTAGAATATGGAGAGGATGCTCTTTGCATACAAAAATATTCTTTAAATAAATATAATTCCTATGTAATTATTGACGATCTACTTGCTACTGGGGGGACTGTTGAATGTGTAGCAAACTTACTATCAAAAAATAATAAAAATATAAAAGGATTACTCACTGTAATCGAGTTAAATCATCTAAAGGGAAGGACTCGATTTGATTTCCCAGTTGAATCAGTAATAAAGTTATAGTCTTAGTATTTTAACTATGCAAAAGAATCTAAGAGATTTTGAGTAATTTTTTTAAAAAATTTTTTAATTTAAATTAAGCCAATAGATCCTGCAGTAAAACCTACCATTAGAAAGAATATAAATTCTGAAAGGTCTCTTGGTAGAGAATTAACAATAAGATTGAGTTGAGTCATTTAACCTTGTGCTCCTCAGGTTTATAAATTTTTAAAAAATATAACTAAAAATTTTTTTTGTTGAGGTAAAAAACTTCTTTTTTTTCTTTTTTCTAAAGATTTGCCTGTATGCAAACACTAAATTTGTAATTACTAACAAGCGTCCGACAAATTTAAACAAATCAAAAGTAAAAAATTTTTTTAATGCTATATTTATTCTATATATTTAACTGTACAAATAAAGATATGGATTATAAGAAGAAGTCTCTAAAAAAGCTTAACCTTACAAATACATATGAAGAGATAGACACTAGATTGGCATCAGGCTGGTATGTAGATTCTTCCGAGCTTAATAAGAAAAAAAAATATAAAACAAAAGAAGTTTCATTCAAGATTTCAAAAAAAATTTAGAAATAATTTTTTTATTAAAGAATTTGACTACCACTATTTAGTAATTAACAATTACGTGAATGGTTTTGTATAGGTTTATAAAGTGGCACAATTTTTTTAGAAATGTAGTGATAAATACTTGATTTTTATTGACTAAACCAACTATCCTAAGGTGTACTTTAAATTTCGTGTGAGGAAATTTATGAAGCTATTCAAAAGCTTATTAGTAGCTCCAGCGACTCTAGGACTTTTAGCTCCTATGTCTGCTACAGCTAACGAAGTTACTATTAGTGATTTCACTCCAGCAGAACAACTTGCTATCACTAACAGCCGTGTTGACGGACTAGAAGCAAGATTAAACAACATTGAAGCTGGTAGTTTCTCAGAAACAACAACAGCAACATTCGGTGTTAACTTCTACGCTGGTATTACCTACGACGATGATTGTGGTAACGATCTCGATGACAACTTGGGAACAGGTTACGATTTCAACATTGGTCTAAACACAAGTTTCACAGGTGAAGATTC